>NZ_JAQEKS010000010.1:0-107022 GCF_027679115.1 Coprococcus sp. TM115-187
GTTAGAGCGCCGCCCTGTCACGGCGGAGGTCGTGGGTTCGAGTCCCATTCGGGTCGCTTGCAGGAAACACTTAGTGTTGATTGCTTAATTAAATTATCATGGGATCATAGCTCAGCTGGGAGAGCATCTGCCTTACAAGCAGAGGGTCATAGGTTCGAGCCCTATTGGTCCCATTGATATGCCGATGTGGCTCAATTGGCAGAGCAGCTGATTTGTAATCAGCAGGTTATCGGTTCGAGTCCGATCATCGGCTTGCATCAGACAGTTAATCTGAATGATGTCTGTTGGAAGACAGTAAAACTTCATATGGGTGGATTCCCGAGTGGCCAAAGGGGACAGACTGTAAATCTGCTGCAATTTGCTTCGGTGGTTCGAATCCACCTCCGCCCATTGCATATTTAGAAAAAATGTGCTATAATGAGATATCATCGCGGGATGGAGCAGTCTGGTAGCTCGTCGGGCTCATAACCCGAAGGTCGTAGGTTCAAATCCTGCTCCCGCAACTCACACATTAGTGTGTATGCCCAGATAGCTCAGTCGGTAGAGCAGAGGACTGAAAATCCTCGTGTCACTGGTTCGATTCCGGTTCTGGGCATTGTCTTCGAAAGAAGGCAAGCTGTATAACAGATGGAGCATTAGCTCAGGTGGTAGAGCACTTGACTTTTAATCAAGTTGTCCGGGGTTCGAATCCCCGATGCTTCATGATTTAGAAGATGTAAATCCTGTATAAATTGGGTTTACATCTTTTTTCGTTTTATAGAAAATTTAATATGCACCAAGTAAATTTTTGCTAGTAAAATAGAATGATACCAGGGTCAAAAGGTCAGAAAGCCGAAGCAAGCTTGCCTGCAAGAGGATTTTTGACCTCTTGACTCCAACATCATAGAATTTGATAAGAGGGAGCAGGATATGAAATCAGCAGCAGAATTAGAAAAAAATTTGATGAGTATCAATCGAAGAAGCTATCCAGCTTACAAAGATTTGAGAGGAAGCTATCAGTTTCAGGGATACCAGCTCAATATTGATCATGTACAAGGAGATCCATTTGCTTCTCCGTCAAAGCTGAGTATTCAGGTGAAGAAAATCCAGGCGAGATTTCCAGAAGAATATTATAAAGAAGAACACAGAAGAATTGCGCTTCAGGATTATCTGACAAGACAATTCGGAAAAGCTGTTTCCAAATTTATTTTCCAGGCAAAGGGTTCCGGAAAAAGTGGATTGATTGGGATAAGCCGCTGTGGACAGGAGGTTCTGGACAGGACTGCATTTGAAATTAAGGATGGAGATCTTCTGGTACGGTTTGAAGTTGGATTTCCGGCAAATGGACGGACGATCAATGCATTTGAACTGAGGAAGATTTTGTTTGAGTATCTTCCGGAAATAGCTGACAGATCTTTATATTATAAGAACCTGAATCAGCAGGAAGTGAAAAAGTGTATAGAACTTGCGGAAGATCAACATTATATAAGAAGAGAACTGACAAAGCGGAGACTTATTGCATTTGTGGCAAATGGTTCTATACTGCCAAGAGAAAGCGGTGTATCACAGAAGCCTATGAAAGGTGCAATTGCTTTTGAAGCACCGGAAAGTATGGAAGTAGAGATGGAACTTCCACACCGGGGTAAAATAAAAGGAATGGGAATCCCGGAAGGAATTACTTTGATCGTGGGTGGAGGATATCATGGGAAATCAACACTTCTGAAGGCACTCGAACAGGGAATTTACAATCACGTCGCCGGAGATGGAAGAGAATACGTGATTACTTCGGATACTGCGATGAAGATCCGGGCCGAGGATGGAAGATGTGTATCCCATATCAATATTTCACCGTTTATCAATGATCTGCCGAATAAGAAAGATACAGTAAATTTTTCCACAGAGGATGCCAGTGGTTCGACTTCGCAGGCTGCAAATGTGGTAGAAGCGGTACAGTCAGGTGCAAAATGTCTTTTGATCGATGAAGACACCTGTGCGACGAACTTTATGGTCAGGGATGAGCTGATGCAGGCTGTCGTATCCGGCGAACAGGAACCGATTACACCATTTACTCTTCAGGCAGGTAACCTGTATCAAAAGCAGGGAATTTCTATTATTCTGGTGGCCGGAAGTTCTGGATCTTATTTTTACATTGCTGATCATGTGTTGCAGATGGATAATTACCGAACGTACGATATCACAGAAAAAGTGAAAACGGTGATTGGTGAAAAAAGTGAGACCGGAGAGAAAAAGGTTCCGGTTGATGTAGCTGTCTTATTTGATAAAGATCATCACAGAAGCTTAAAGGCCGGAAAAATGGAAAAGAAGAGAGATCAGGTGAAGATAAAACAGTTTGGTAAAGATTCATTTTCTATTGGAAGAGAAAATGTGGATCTGAAATATGTAGAACAAATCCTGGATGCAGAACAGACAACGGCATTAGCGTACTGCCTAGAGAATCTTCTGGAAGAAATGGAACGGAAGGAACAGGATGTTGATCTTTGTGTGGAAAAGCTCTGGAGTCAGATTAAGAAGCAGGGTCTGGCATCCCTTTGCAAAGGAAGTTATCTTTCTGTATCAATGGCACAGATCCGTAAACAGGATATTTACGCATGCCTGAACAGATATCGGGGATTTATCGGATAAGATTAAAGAATTTGGAGGAGAAGATCCGTGAGGAGATGGAAGAAAATTTTAAGTGCATCGTTGGTGGCAGTGATGGTTGGAAGTCTTGGAATGACCGCATTTGCAGAAGATACGTCAGCAAATGAACCAATTGATACAACGGTCAGCAATTATAATCTGACAGAGGAAGAAACTTCCGGAAAAAATCAAGAAGAAATTAAAGCCCTGCAGCAGCAGAAAATCGATGAAGTAACACAGCAGGCATATGATATGAAGATTGCCAGCAATGAGCTGGAGAACTGGCCGGAAGGACCGGCTACTTACGGAGAGGCTGGGATTGTCATGGAGGCAAAAAGCGGTGCGATCCTTTATGCGAAAAACATTGACGGAAAGGCTTATCCTGCCAGTATTACAAAGATTTTAACGGCACTTGTCGCATTGGAAAACGGCAATCTTGATGACAAGATCACGATTACACAGAATAGTGTGGATTGTGTAGCAGAGGGGGATGCTTATATAGGAATGATCGCGGGGGAGGAAATTTCTTTAAATGATGCGCTTCACGCACTTCTGATGGCATCTGCAAATGAAGTTGCTTATGCGATTGCTGAAAATGTGGGTGGTTTAGGATATGATGGCTTTATTGCAAAGATGAATGAACGCGCAAAAGAGCTGGGAGCAGTAAATTCTGATTTTGAAAATCCGAATGGGCTGAATGCGCAGAACCATTATACGACGGCACGTGATATGGCACTTATTACACAGGAACTGCTTGAAAATCATGAAGAATTCAAGACGATTGCCCAGACACAGCAGTATACGATCGGTGCAACCAATCTGGTAAATCAGGCGAGAACCTTTCAGCAGAGTGATCTGATGTTTTACGAGGGAAACGACTATTATTATCCAAAGACAATAGCCGGAAAAACCGGTTATACAGATGAAGCACTCAACACGTTGGTATCCTGTGCGGCAGATGATAATCTGGAGCTGATCAGTGTTGTCTTGAAGACACATGGGAAAAATGTATACCCAGACTCCATCAATTTATTGGAGTATGGATTTAATAATTTCGCAAAATATACGATTGCGGATTATGAAGACTCCGCAGATTTTAAAGAAATTGATCCGAATGCATATGTTGTACTTCCGGAAAATGTAAATTTCCAAAGCCTGGATTACGAAATTACGCAGGATGACACGAACAGCAGCACCGGAACAGTAACTTATACTTATCAGGGCAACCCGGTCGGAAAAGCAGCTGTGACATTAAGTGATGAATATCTGCAGAAGGATAACACAGAAAATGAAGCACAGGTGTCCGGCGATAAGTCAGACAGTGAAACACAAAAGCAGGCTCAGAGTACAATACCACGAGAGGTAATCCTTGTAATCTGTGTGATTGCAGCAGTACTCATTCTTATTATTGTATGGAGGGCTGTTCTGAAACACTTGAGAAAGAAGAAAGTGGAAACAAACAGAAAGCGCAGAAGAGAAGTTGACAAAGATTAACGTCTGGTCAGTCAAATATAAGGAAAGAATCACGAAATCCCGCAGAACCCCTTGACGAAGCAAGGGGTTCTTTATTATAATAACCTAGAAATGGTGAAAAAAGATCAAAAGACATTGACGAAGACAGTAAGGTTTATTTGAAAGGTAAAGCGAACCGGAGATGGTGGAAGACCGGTGCAAGTAGGGTAGATCTGAACATCACTTCCGAGTTGCAGTAACTGAAAGTAATCTGGCGAGTAAGTTCTGACGGTTATTTCCCCCGTTACAGGAAACTCATATGCTGGTATGCAGTAACAGGTGGTTAACGATGTACAGACTTTCGTCCTTTTACGGGTGAAAGCCTTTTTTAATTTTACAGGAAATTCCAAATACTTCTTGCAAAATTAAGGGCACTACGTGCCGGGGCACATTTTTCTATATACCCAAAAATGCATACAAAGTCATTGATTCAGAAAGGAGCTTATCATGGCTAAGTACAAAAAAGTGGATACAGACCTGAAGTTTGTAGACAGAGAAAAAGAAGTTGAAAAATTCTGGAATGAAGAAGATATTTTCAAGAAAAGTATGGAGAACCGTAAAGAAGGAGAAACTTATACTTTCTACGATGGACCTCCGACAGCAAATGGAAAACCGCATATCGGACACGTTCTTACCCGTGTAATCAAAGATATGATCCCGAGATACCGTACAATGAAGGGCTACATGGTTCCGCGTAAGGCAGGATGGGATACTCACGGACTGCCGGTAGAGCTGGAAGTAGAAAAGCTGCTCGGCCTTGATGGAAAAGATCAGATTGAAAAATATGGTGTAGAACCATTTATCAATAAATGTAAAGAAAGTGTCTGGAAATACAAAGGAATGTGGGAAGATTTCTCTTCTACAGTAGGTTTCTGGGCAGATATGGAAAATCCATATGTTACTTATGATAATAACTTTATCGAGTCTGAATGGTGGGCTCTGAAGAAAATCTGGGATAAGGGACTCCTTTACAAAGGATTTAAGATCGTTCCGTATTGTCCACGTTGTGGAACACCACTTTCAGCACAGGAAGTTGCACAGGGATATAAGGACGTCAAAGAACGTTCTGCTATCGTTCGTTTCAAAGTGAAAGACGAAGATGCATACATCCTTGCATGGACAACCACACCTTGGACTCTTCCGTCTAATATCGCACTCTGCGTAAACCCGGAAGAAGATTACGCCAAAGTAAAATGTGCAGACGGATATACTTATTATATGGCATGCGCTCTGCTTGACACCATTCTTGGGAAATTTGCAGAAGAAGACAAACCGGCATACGAAGTTCTGGAAACTTACAAAGGAAAAGATCTGGAATACAAAGAATATGAACCGCTTTACCAGTGTGCATATGACTGCGCAGCAAAACAGAAAAAGAAAGCATTCTTTGTTACCTGTGATGATTATGTAACCCTGACAGATGGTACTGGTGTTGTTCATCTGGCACCAGCATTTGGTGAAGATGATGCGAAAGTAGGACGCAAATATGACCTTCCATTCGTACAGCTCGTTGACGAGAAAGGGGATATGGGCGAAACAACTCCATTTGCAGGACTTTTCGTAAAGAAAGCAGATCCGGAAGTACTTAAAGATCTGGATGCTCGTGGACTGCTCTTCGATGCTCCGAAGTTTGAACACAGTTATCCACACTGCTGGAGATGTGATACTCCACTGATCTACTATGCAAGAGAATCATGGTTCATCAAGATGACAGAAGTTAAAGATGACCTGATCGCAAATAACAATACTATCAACTGGATCCCGGAAAGCATTGGTAAAGGCCGTTTTGGTGACTGGCTTGAAAATGTTCAGGACTGGGGTATCAGCCGTAACCGTTACTGGGGAACTCCACTGAATATCTGGGAATGCGAATGCGGATGCCAGCACTCGATCGGAAGCATTGAAGAACTGAAATCCATGTCAGACAACTGCCCGGATGATATCGAGCTTCACCGTCCATATATTGATGATGTAACAATCAAGTGTCCGAAGTGTGGAAAACAGATGCACCGTGTACCGGAAGTTATCGACTGCTGGTTCGACAGCGGATCCATGCCGTTTGCACAGCATCACTATCCATTTGAAAATAAAGAAGTATTTGAACAGCAGTTCCCGGCGCAGTTCATTTCTGAAGCCGTTGACCAGACAAGAGGATGGTTCTATTCTCTGCTGGCAATTTCAACCCTGATCTTCAACAAAGCACCATACCAGAACGTAATCGTTCTCGGACATGTACAGGATGAAAATGGTCAGAAGATGAGTAAATCCAAAGGAAATGCGGTTGATCCGTTTGATGCTCTGGAAACATACGGTGCAGATGCGATCCGCTGGTATTTCTATGTAAACAGTGCACCGTGGCTGCCGAACCGTTTTCATGGAAAAGCGGTTATGGAAGGACAGAGAAAGTTCATGGGAACACTCTGGAACACCTATGCATTCTTCGTATTGTATGCCAATATTGATGATTTTGATGCAACAAAATATGCACTTGAATATGACAAATTATCTGTAATGGATAAATGGCTCTTATCAAAACTGAATACACTGATCAAGACAGTAGATAATCATCTTGCAAATTACCGGATTCCGGAAGCTGCAAGAGCACTTCAGGACTTCGTAGATGATATGAGTAACTGGTATGTAAGACGAAGCCGCGAACGTTTCTGGGCAAAAGGAATGGAACAGGATAAGATCAATGCTTACATGACTCTTTATACAGCACTCGTTACTGTATCAAAGGTTGCAGCACCGATGATCCCGTTCATGACCGAAGAAATTTATCAGAACCTGGTAAGAAGCGTAGATGAAAGCGCTCCGGAAAGTATCCACCTTTGTGATTATCCGGTTGCAAATGAAGCTTATATCGATAAGACTCTGGAAGAGAACATGGATGAAGTCCTGAAGATCGTTGTAATGGGACGTGCATGCCGTAATACAGCCAACATCAAGAATCGTCAGCCGATTGGAAAGATGTTCGTAAAAGGTGCTTCCGATCTGCCAGAGTTCTATCAGGATATCGTGACAGATGAGCTGAATGTAAAAGAAATCGAACTTACAGATGATGTTCGTGCATTTACTTCTTATACATTTAAACCACAATTAAAGACAGTTGGACCAAAATATGGTAAATTGTTAGGTGGAATCAAGAATGAACTCAGCAATTTGGACGGAAATGCTGCTATGGACGAACTGAATGCGACAGGTGTTCTGAAGCTTCAGGTAAATGGACAGGAAATTGAACTTGCAAAAGAAGACCTTCTGATCGACATGGCACAGATGGAAGGATATGTATCTGAGAGTGACTATGGTATCACCGTTGTACTGGATACAAACCTGACAGAAGAACTTCTGACAGAAGGATTTGTACGTGAGATCATCAGCAAGATCCAGACTATGCGTAAGGAAGCCGGATTTGAAGTTATGGATAAGATCAAGGTAACTTACGACGGAAGCGAAAAGGCAGAAAAAGTATTTGCAGAGTATGCAGAGCAGATCGGACAGGAGACACTTGCGGTAGCAGTTGAAAAGGCTGAACCTGCAGGCTATGTGAAAGACTGGAAGATCAACGGTGAAGCTGTAAATATGGGCGTAGAAAAGCAGGGAGAATAATCCCTGCCGCTGCGCAAAAATGAGAAGGGAATATAGGCATGTACAGTAAAAGATTTGAAAAAGAAACTTTTAAAAATGATGTGAAAGAAAATGTGCGGACACTGTATCGTAAAGAGATTGAAGAAGCAACTCCGCAGCAGATTTTCCAGGCAGTATCTTATGCAGTAAAAGAAGCAATTGTAGATGACTGGCTTGCGACACAGAAAACATACGAAAAAGAAGATCCAAAGACCGTATATTATATGTCAATGGAATTTCTTATGGGACGTGCACTTGGCAACAACCTGATCAACATGACTGCATATAAAGAAGTAAAAGAAGCCCTTGATGAGATGGGCATTGATCTGAATGTGGTAGAAGATCAGGAACCGGATGCGGCACTTGGTAATGGTGGTCTTGGACGTCTTGCAGCTTGCTTCCTGGATTCACTTGCATCTCTTGGATACGCAGCTTACGGCTGTGGAATCCGTTACCGCTACGGTATGTTCAAACAGAAGATCAAAGATGGCTATCAGGTAGAAGTACCGGATAACTGGCTCAAAGATGGCAATCCGTTTGAAATCCGTCGTGACGAGTATGCAAAGGAAGTCCGTTTTGGTGGTACCATTCGTGTACAGTATAATGAACAGACCAAGAAAGAAGATTTCATCCAGGAAAATTATGAATCCGTACTTGCTATTCCATATGATATGCCGATCGTAGGATATGGCAACCACGTAGT
This sequence comes from Coprococcus sp. TM115-187, assembly GCF_027679115.1. Classification (NCBI taxonomy): domain Bacteria; kingdom Bacillati; phylum Bacillota; class Clostridia; order Lachnospirales; family Lachnospiraceae; genus Coprococcus; species Coprococcus sp. TM115-187. The sequence goes on from NZ_JAQEKS010000010.1 coordinate 8,462, forward strand.
TAACACACTGCGTATCTGGGATGCACAGGCAATCACAGACTTTAAACTGGATGCATTTGACAGAGGAGAATATCATAAAGCGATCGAGCAGGAAAACCTTGCAAAAACGATCGTCGAGGTTCTTTATCCAAATGACAACCACTATGCAGGAAAAGAGCTTCGTCTGAAACAGCAGTATTTCTTTGTATCTGCCAGTCTTCAGGTTATGCTTGATAAATATAAAAAGAAACACAAAGATGTGCGCAAACTGTATGAAAAAGTTACGATCCAGATGAACGATACTCACCCGACTGTAGCAGTTGCAGAGTTGATGCGTCTGCTCATTGACCAGGAAGGTCTTGGATGGGATGAAGCATGGGAAGTAACAACGAAGACGGTTGCTTACACCAACCATACGATCATGTCAGAAGCACTTGAAAAATGGCCGATCGACCTGTTCTCAAGACTGCTTCCGCGTGTATACCAGATTGTACAGGAAATTAACCGCCGTTTTGTAGAACAGGTTCGCCGTATGTATCCGGGCAATGAAGATAAAGTCCGTAAGATGGCTATCCTGATGGACGGTCAGGTAAGAATGGCACATATGGCTATTATTGCAGGCTACTCCGTAAATGGTGTTGCAAGACTTCATACAGAGATTCTGAAACATCAGGAATTAAAAGATTTCTACGAAATGATGCCGGAGAAATTCAACAACAAGACCAATGGTATCACACAGAGAAGATTCCTTCTTCATGGAAACCCGCTGCTTGCAGACTGGGTAACAGACCACATCGGAGACGGCTGGATCACAGATCTGTCCCAGATGTCAAAATTAAAACCGCTTGCGGATGATCCGAAGGCAAGAGCAGAATTTATGGATATCAAATACAAGAACAAAGAACGTCTTGCAAAATATATTCTGGAACACAATGGAGTAGAGATCGATCCGAGATCTATTTATGATGTACAGGTTAAGCGTCTTCATGAATATAAGAGACAGCTTCTTAATATTCTGCATGTAATGTATCTGTACAACCAGATCAAAGAACATCCGGAGATGTCCTTCTATCCGAGAACATTTATCTTTGGTGCAAAAGCTTCCGCAGGATATGTCCGTGCAAAAGAGATCATCAAACTGATCAACTCTGTAGCAGATGTGGTAAATAATGACCTGAGCATCAATGGAAAGCTGAAAGTCGTATTTATCGAAGATTACCGCGTATCCAACGCAGAATGGATCTTCGCGGCAGCAGATGTCAGCGAACAGATTTCTACCGCTTCCAAAGAAGCTTCCGGAACAGGTAACATGAAGTTTATGCTGAACGGTGCACCGACACTTGGAACTATGGATGGAGCCAATGTAGAGATCGTAGAAGAAGTTGGAATTGAAAATGCATTTATTTTTGGCCTCAGTTCTGACGAAGTTATCAACTATGAGAATAATGGCGGATATAACCCGCAGGAGATCTACTTCAATGACTGGGATATTAAGAGAGTCGTTGACCAGTTGATGGATGGAACTTATTCACATGGTGACCATGAGATGTTCCGCGACCTGTATAATTCACTTCTGAATACACAGGGTGGAGACAGACCGGACAGATACTTTATCTTGAAAGACTTCCGCTCTTATGCAGAAGCACAGAAGAAAGTGGAAGAAGCTTACAAAGATCCGGATCGTTGGGCTAAGATGGCACTTCTGAATACAGCAAGCTGTGGTAAATTTACTTCAGACAGAACCATTCAGGAATATGTTGATAATATCTGGAAACTGGATTATGTTACAGTTAAACCAGAAGCATAATCAGTCAAAACCTCTCATACAGTGGTATGGGAGGTTTTATTTATGCGAAAATACTTCAGACAGGCAGGCTATTTTGCTGCCATTCTTATATTACTTCCGTATGTGGTTACGATTCTGCTGAATGGCAGAAGCAGTTTGGCGCAGGACAATGGGACGAGCCCGTATGTGACCGTAAAAAGTGACGAAAAGAGCAGAAAAATTTCACTGGATGAATATGGGATCGGGATTCTGGCTAAAGAAATTGAGGGAGATGCGGAGGAGGAAGCGTTAAAGGCACAGGCAGTGTTGATCCGGACCAGCATTTACAAAAGCATCCAGGATGAGGGCACCAGCACTGTCCTGACGAAGGAATACTGGACCAGGCAGCAGATGGAGAGCAACTGGGGAGCAGATCATTATGGAGAATATTATGAGAAGATGAAAGCTGCGTGGGATGAGACGAGGGGACAGGTTCTGATGTATGACGGAAAGCTGATTCTGACCCCGTATCACCGGTTAAGCAACGGAAAAACAAGGTCTGGAAATGAAGTGTTTGGTTCGGAAGAGTATCCGTATCTTCAGAGCAGGGAATGTCCCGAAGATGTGGAGGCAAAAGAGGAGATGACAGTGTCCATGATCCAGGGAAGCGACATGGAAGTGACAGGAACAGACAGTGCCGGGTATGTGACAGAGGTCCGTTGTGGCAGTGAAACAGTAAATGGTGAAGAATTCCGGAGAACCTACCATCTTGCCTCGTCATGTTTTGCGCTTCAGGATTATGACGGGCAGACAAGGGTTACGGCGAAGGGAATCGGGCACGGTCTTGGGATGAGCCAGTACACGGCAGAGAAGATGGCAGAGGAAGGGAAAACCTGTGAAGAAATCCTGCAATATTTTTTCACTGATGTCAGTCTGGAAGAGGTCACGGATATTGTGATCGAAAAAAACGAAAAGGGAGAATAAGTTGGTCATTTTCTGGCAAAAATATTGTCAGAGGTGATAAAATATGAATAAAAAGCAGCAGTCCTCTAATAAGAGGAGAAAAAGAGCGTCGATCGGTCTTGCGGTCTGCTTTGCCGCTGCTATTGTGCTTACAGGAGCCTATACATGGAGAAATTACCGGGCAAATGTGAAGGATGAGCAGGCAAAGATCGAGGAAGAACAGCAGGCGAAAGAGGAAGAAATCAAAAGAAATGCGGAAGAGACAAGCAGTATTGCAAAGAAAGCGCTGGAAGATGAAGAGCCTGTGACAAAAGAGGACAGCCAGGCTGCAAATACGGCAGCAGATGGAAGTACAGAGAACCGGATGGATACTTGGGAAACGGACAGCACGCAGACCGCAGGAACGGCAATGAACCTGAATTTCGGGGAGGACAGCCAGCTTCTGTGGCCGGTGGACGGCAATGTGCTGATGAGCTACAGTATGGATAAAACCGTATATTTTTCTACATTGGACCAGTACCGATATAATCCGGCGATGATCATATCCGGTGCGGTGAACGATAACGTGATCGCAGCAGCACCAGGTATTGTCAAATCCATTGATACCTTTGCGCAGACGGGAATCACGGTGACACTGGATATGGGAAATGGCTACGAGTGCGTGTATGGACAGCTCAAAGAAGTGCAGGTGAAAGTCGGTGATTATCTGGAAGCGGGAAATGTGATCGGATATCTGGAGATTCCGACCAAGTATTACAGTCTGGAAGGCTGCAATCTGTATTTCGAGATGTTAAAAGATGGTCAGCCGGTCAATCCGATGGACTATCTGGCTGAAGAATAAGAGCAGAAGAAAGGAAGAGGGGCTTTTTAGTCCCTCTTTGAAGCGATGAATTATACATATATTTTAAAATGCAAGGATGAAACATTATACACCGGGTGGACGAATGATATTGAGAAGCGTCTGGAAGCGCATAATGCCGGGAAAGGCGCAAAATACACCAGATCCCGGAGACCGGTAGAGCTGGTGTATCTGGAACAGTTTGAGACGAAGGAAGAGGCGATGCGGCGGGAGTATGCGATCAAGCATATGACGCGGAGGGCGAAGCTTGGACTGGTGATGAACTATAAAGAGACGGGGCAGTAAGGCATGAAACAGGAGAAGCAGATTAGCTTCTCCTGTTGGCATTTTGTGCAGAATAAAAAATTACTTTCGCAGCTTTAGTGGGGCGAGATTTCTGGATTTTTCGAGGATGCAAGGTTTACAATAAAGAATACATTACAACAAAGTGGCATGCACTTCCGCCCATCACGAAGAGGTGGAAGATTTCGTGGCTGCCGAAATTCTTATGCTTACTGTTGAAAATCGGAAGCTTCAGTGCATAGATCACACCGCCGATTGTGTAAATGATTCCGCCGGCGAGAAGCCATCCGAATTCTGTACGTGTCAGATTGTTGAGGATCTGACTGAATGCGAGGACACAGATCCATCCCATACTAATGTAGAGGACGGAGGATACCCATTTCGGGCAGAATACCCAGAACCCTTTAATAATAATTCCGGTGATTGCAATACCCCATACAAGTGCGAGCATGATAAGTCCGGTTCTGCGTTCCAGTACCAGCAGGCAGATCGGTGTGTAGCTTCCGGCGATCAGTACGAAGATCATCATATGGTCGATCTTTTTCAGGATCGTGTTGACACGTTCGGAAAGATCAAAGGTATGATAGGTTGTGCTTGCGGCGTATAAAAGAATCAGGCTGACTGCATAGATTGCAAGCGAGATCAGGTAAATCCGGCTCGGTTCGTGGGCTGCTTTTATTAAAAGTGGAAATGCGGCAAAAATTGCCATCAGCATGCCGATAAAATGTGTGATTGCACTTCCTGGATCTTTAATATGTTTCTTTTTCATCATAAATCCCTCCTTAGAGATGAATAATTAAAACCATTACACGTAGTAATCAATACTACATTAAGTATATGAGTATATTATACCGTTTATGCATAAAATGCAAGTGAAAATTGACTTTTTAAAAATTATTTGTTAGAATATAACGCGAATGTTACGATGCTCTTTACTTGTATTGTCACCAAGTAAGGAGTTTTTTATTGTGCATTGCGACGGATAAGGAAGTTGGCGCAAGCGACCGCCGCAGGCGCGAGAATGCGCCCCGGCAGATTTTATATGATGGAGTTTAAGGTCATATTTGTAATTGGTAATGTATTTAATAGAAAGGATAATGGATGGAAACAGTTAGATTTGAAGAAATGGGACTTTCGGAAGAGATTCAGAAAGCAGTAAGATACATGGGATTTGAGGAGGCTTCACCGATTCAGGCGAAGGCGATTCCGGCGATGATTAGCGGGATCGATCTGATCGGGCAGGCACAGACCGGAACCGGTAAGACCGCAGCATTCGGAATCCCGCTTCTGGAAAAGGTAGACCCGAAGCTGAAAAAGCTGCAGGCGATCGTTCTCTGCCCGACCAGAGAGCTTGCAATCCAGGTGGCAGACGAGATCCGCAACCTGTCCAGATATATGCATGGAATCAAGGTTCTGCCGATTTACGGAGGACAGGATATCGTAAAGCAGATCCGTTCCTTAAAGAGTGGAACACAGATCGTCATAGGAACTCCGGGGCGTGTGATGGACCACATGCGCAGAAAGACGATGAAGCTGGATTTTGTACACACGGTTGTGCTTGATGAAGCAGATGAAATGCTGAATATGGGATTCCGTGAGGATATCGAATTTGTATTAAGTGGTGTTCCTGAGGAGCGCCAGACCGTGCTTTTTTCGGCAACCATGCCGAAGCCGATCATGGAGATTACGAAGAAATTCCAGAATAACGCAAAAGTGATCAAAGTTACAAAAAAGGAACTGACTGTTCCGAATATTGAGCAGTATTATTATGATGTAAAGCCGAAGAAGAAAGAGGAAGTTCTTTCCAGACTTCTTGATATTTATTCACCAAGGCTTTCGGTTGTATTCTGTAATACGAAGAAGCAGGTGGATCTTCTGGTAAATGCACTTCTCGGACGCGGATATTTTGCAGCAGGACTTCACGGGGATATGAAGCAGGAACAGAGAGACCGCGTGATGCAGGGCTTTCGGACCGGTAAGACAGAGATCCTGGTAGCGACGGATGTGGCGGCCCGTGGAATTGATGTAGATGAAGTGGAAGCAGTATTTAATTATGATCTCCCGCAGGATGATGAATATTATGTACACCGTATCGGGCGTACCGGACGCGCAGGACGCGAAGGAAGAGCATTTTCTTTCGTATCAGGAAAAGAAGTTTACAAACTGAAAGAGATCCAGAGATACTGCAAGACGAAGATCTATGCACAGAAAGTTCCGTCACTGAATGACGTTGCGAATACTAAGATGGAAAATATTCTGGATGATGTGGAGCGTGTGATCGAGCAGGAAGATCTGGACATGATGATCAATGCAATCGAAGAACGTGTCAATAATTCTGAATTTACAGCAATGGATATGGCGGCTGCATTTTTAAAGATCTGCTGTGGAATGACAGAGGATAACAAAAATACAGAGGAAAATGACTGGGAATTTGGAGATACCGGTGCAGGTGAGGACGGAATGGTACGTCTGTTCATCAATATTGGAAAGAAGCTGAGAGTACGTCCGGGAGATATTCTTGGTGCAATCGCCGGGGAAAGCGGAATGGATGGAAAACTGATCGGAACGATTGATATGTATGATAAGTATACATTTGTTGAGGTGCCGAGGGAATATGCCCGTGAGGTACTGAATGCGATGAAAAATGTGAAAATTAAAGGGAAGACGGTGGCTGTGGAGCCGGCGAACCAGAAATAGGAGGTCGAGCCAGCTCGAATGCGCTGCGCTACTTCTCGCTGTAGGCTGTCGCCTAATAGGGATAAATAGAAGAGCCCCTGGAAGAATGAATAAATTCGTTCTTCCAGGGGCTCTTCTATTTATCCCTGCTCGGCTTGTAGCTTAGCCAAAGTAGCGTTTGAGTAATCCTTCGAATGCTTTTCCGTGTCTTGCTTCGTCTCTTGCCATTTCATGAACTGTGTCATGGATCGCATCGAGGTTTGCAGCTTTTGCACGTTTTGCAAGGTCGAATTTACCTGCTGTTGCGCCGTGTTCTGCTTCTACTCTCATTTCAAGGTTCTTCTTTGTGCTGTCTGTTACAACTTCGCCAAGAAGTTCTGCGAATTTAGCAGCGTGTTCTGCTTCTTCGTGAGCAGCTTTTTCCCAGTAAAGTCCGATTTCCGGATAGCCTTCTCTGTGAGCTACTCTTGCCATTGCAAGATACATTCCTACTTCTGAACATTCACCTTCAAAGTTTGCTCTGAGGTCGGCAAGGATGTCTTCGCTTACGCCTTTAGCTACTCCAACTACATGCTCTGCAGCCCATTCTCTTTCGCCTTCTTTTACTTCTGTGAACTTGTCAGCGCCTACGCCACATACTGGACATTTCTCCGGTGCTGCTTCGCCTTCGTATACATAACCACATACTGTACAAACAAATTTCTTCATAATAATAATCTCCTTTTCTTTTTTTGATAGTATATTTGATTTCTTTTAGTTAGCAATATTAGTAACTGTTACTGATATTAAGATAACATATACATCCTTCTTTGTCAACTATAATTGATAAGTTTTTTCAAAATTTCTGAATTTATACTACATAGTCAGGACTTTCTTAAACAATCACCGCAGATACCGTAGAAAAGCATGGTGTGTGATTCAATCTGACCGTCGAAACTTTCGGATGCGAGATGGTTGATCTTATCCATGTGATCAAAATCCATATCAATCATTCGCTTGCAGCACTTGCAATAGAAATGATAATGCGGATTGGTACGTGCATCAAAACGATCGCCGCCATCGGGTGTTGTAATTTTAATTGCCTCGCCTATGTCGGCAAGCAGATTTAAATTGCGGTAAACGGTTCCGAGACTGATATTTGGAAATTCTTCTTTGATATGCATATATACAGTATCTGCTGTTGGATGTGTTGTAACAGAGGAAAGATAATCCTTAATTGCCTCACGCTGTCTGCTGTATTTTAAACTTGCCATTGATGTCACCTCCTACAAATAGATAATAATAATAATTACTAAAATCATATTATAATAATATTCTTATAATGTCAATAAAAAATTGTATATTGAATAAAAGAATAAAAAATGGAAATACTGTTAAGCGAGATGTAATAATTTGTAACAAATATGACGAAAAAACAAAGCGTATAAAGAACGGTGTAGAACTGTGTACTACGAAATAACTGAGGAAAACTTGACAATGTGAAATTTGATTGATATAATATCACCGTAACAAATGTAACAATTCTGTAATATTTACAAAAGATAAGAATACATGAAGGAGGGAGATTTATGCATTCAAATCTAAAAAAAGGATTGTTCCTAGTTACTTTTCTGGGGATGACAGTATCTCCGGGAATTTCGGTTATGGCAGCAGATGGAGACACCGCAGAAGCTGCAAAGATGCCGGGCGTAGGGATAGAAGCGGTATTGAATGATCTTTATTCTCAGAACAGGGAGATTAAAGCTGAGGATTATCTGGTACCGGAAAATAAGGGTGAGTATTTAGATATGGCATTTGCCAATGTAACAAGTTTTCTGTATGTCAGAAGCGAACCGACGAAGGAAAGTGAATATGTCGGAAAGCTGTATCCGGGATACGCGGCGAAGATCACAGGTCCTGTGGGAGAATGGACGGCAGTTGAATCGGGAGATGTCACCGGATATGTAAAAACAGAATATATACTGACAGGAGCAGAGGCGCAGACGTATGCGGAGAATCTGGTAACGGAAGCGCAGCAGGAAGGAAAAGAAGAAGCAGAAGCATTTAACTATGCAGTGTCCAGGGAATCCGAAGAAGCGCAGATGACGCAGGAAGTCCAGGGGAATGTACAGCAGACGGAGACTACCGAAGTTTCCGCACAACCGGCGTCAAATGGACAGGCGATCGTTGATTATGCATGCCAGTTCATTGGGAATCCGTATGTCTGGGGCGGCACAAGTCTGACAGATGGGGCAGACTGTTCCGGATTTGTACAATCAGTATTTGCGCATTTTGGAATCAGTCTTCCACGGACAACGTATGACCAGATTAATGCAGGCGTGGAGGTAAGCTATGATCAGGCGATGCCGGGAGATCTGATCTGTTATGATGGCCACATCGGAATTTATATTGGGAACGGTCAGATCGTCAATGCACAGAACCCGGAACAGGGAATCGGGATTTCACCGGCGACTTATACGACAATTCTTTCAGTAAGAAGAATCGTGTAAAAGCTTGGAAACACCAGTGAAAGCAGGCATTTGAAAAATGTGAAAATGCTGAATATTTGTGGGTTATCCACATTGTCCACATAAAAACATACGTTTTTTGTGGAAAACGGGGGAAAATATTTTACAAAAGCAAAGAACCCTTAATATCCGAGCAATACAGTCGGATATTAAGGTTGTTTTTTGGGATAAATGGTATTATAATAAGGGATACGAAAAGCAAAGGAGGAAGAAAGATGGCAGTCGAAGTAACAAAAACAATGACAATTGGCGAATTACTTCAGGTAGCTCCACAGACAGCACCGATTCTTATGGAAGTTGGAATGCATTGTCTTGGATGCCCGGCTTCACAGGGTGAGTCTCTTGAAGAAGCAGCAATGGTTCATGGAATTGATGCAGATCTTCTTATCGCAAAGATCAACGCACTCTTAGCAGCTGAAGCATAGACCGTGAATAAATAAAAGATATAATTTAACGGGGACGACAGATCATTAATCTGCCGTCCCCGTCTTTTTTCGCCAAGTTAAAAATTGTGGATTTGTCTGTTATTTAAATGAAGTCAGAGTCTGTATTGCGTTTTTGGCAAGGATCATATCACAGTGTTCTTCCAGAAATGCGAGTGATATACCACCACCCTGTTCCGGTGAACCATACTCGGAGAGCATATTACAGATACGGTTAAAATCAGAAGACGGATGCTCTCCCTGTGCAAGTGTCAGGATGTACATGTTCTCTGCTTCATCCTTGTAAAGTGTGTTCGGACCATCATACATCTCAGCTAAAAAATGACTGGCATGAATCACACTGTCAAGTCTTGAGAAAGAGAAAAGCCGGACCGGTGGAACAGAAGGTTCAGCAGGAGCTGCTTCTTTGGCTTCTGAAGCAGGAGCCTGTTCCTGGACCGGAGTATCGGCAAGTGCTTCCGGGTTCTCCGGGAGCTGGGATACAGCTTCTTTCATCTGGCGGAGAATGTCGAGAAAATCTTCGGCTCCGTCAAGCTTTTTCAGATGTTCCAGCACGGATTTGTGCTTATCAGCAGCTTCGTCCGCAGGAGTAGGTGTGAATCTGGAAAAACGGGTATCCAGTTCATCCGGATCATCAACTTTGGTTATATTCAGAACAATAGAATCACCGGCGGTCGGGATTGCTTCGATCATCAGTGGCAGATTGTCGCTTTCGAATCCAAATTCAGAAGCGGCCTGCTGCATCATCTCGCGGAATAAAGACTTTGCCTTCTCGGAGCCGTAAGCAAGCTCGCTGAGCTTTAACTGTCTCTGGGCGAGATCATCACGGGTAAGTGTGCAGCGGATCTGATTATCATTTATCTTTTCTATCTTCATAAAGTATCACTTCCTATTCAATCAAAAATCTATCTGAACAATTACTAATAGTATAAACAAAAAACGGAACGATGTAAACAAAATAAAAAATAAAAAATGCTTGCTTTTTTATAAACTCTTTCTTATAATGGCGTTACAGGAAAATAAGACAGACCAGTCAATCGCACAAATCTTGAATTTATCATACGCATTTCGCACACAGCGTACAGAATCAAGTACATTCAGGTCATATCAGACGATTTATCAACAGAACCTAACAATTGAACCGAAGTATGGACAGTGATCATTTTCTTGTCATCGGAAAAAGCACAGGAGAAGTAATATATCACAAGTGTTGCCTTATGGTCGCTTTTTGCCGTAAAAACTGTCTGACTCAAGGGGGAAATATGGACGAGCAAGAGAAAAAGTATCAGGATTTATTTACGGAACTGACAAATTATGAGCGTAGCGGTGTCCGGATGCAGATGAATGGCTTTCCGGCAAGTCCGCTTCAGATCGTGTCAGCGCATATGGTAAGAGAAGAAAGTAATTATATGCGGGATTATATTCTGGATGAACAGGGAATGATCCGGGAACTGGATTTTAACAGTATAGGAACAGACCATTCACAGGTGGAATGAAAAAAGCAGAGCCCCCTCGCCAAGACATGACCTGTGGGGAATGGAAATAGTTTTCAGATGTGTACAAATGGCAGATATATGTGGTATAATAACCTAAAGTGTGCGCATATTACAAGCTTAGTTAAGCTGTGAAAATATGCTGCAAACAGGAGGTGTCATGTGGACGAAAGAAGAATGACCAATGAGCAAAGGGAAAGAGAGCGCAGACGCAAAGCTGCGGCAGCAAGAAAAGCTGCTGCAAGATACGAGGATCCGGGCGTAGGTTATCAGAGACGGAGAAGAGCAAGAAAAAGACGTCGCCGTGTCAGAAAAGTGTGTATTGCATTGCTGGTGATCTTTATAGTTGTCATTGGGCTTGCCGGTGGAACAATATACTGGATAAAGTATGGGCCGACAAAAGAAACCTATGATTTGAATAAATATTTTGGAATTACGGCAAAGTCGCAGATGGGTGTAACGATCAACAACGAGGTACTGGATGCTCAGGCAATTACAGAAGGCGGAACTGCATATCTGTCTTATAACTTTGTACAGGATTATATCAGCGATCGTTTCTACTGGGATTCCAATGAGCATATACTTTTGTATACACTGCCGAGAGATATGGTAAAGGTAGCGGCAGACAGTAAGGATTATTCTGTTTCAGATACTGTGAACAGTGAGGATTATACAATTGTAAAGACAGAAGGAGATACAGCATATATTGCACTGGATTTCCTGCAGAAATATGCAAATTTTGACTACGAAGTTTATAAAGATCCGGCAAGAGTCGTGATCACCAGTAAGTTTGGAGAGCGTCAGACGGCAAAGGTTAAGGATGATTCCCAGGTAAGGATTCTGGGAGGTGTAAAAAGTCCGGTGCTCGAAGAAGTGAAAAAGGGAGATAAGCTTACGGTTCTTGAAGATGTAAGTGACTGGAAAAAAGTCTGTACAAAGTCCGGAATTGTCGGGTATATTCAGAAGTCAAAGCTGAAGGATGCCAAGAAAGAGACAATCTCAAGAGAATTTGAGGAACCGGATTATACAGGAATCAAGAAAGATTACAAGATCAATCTGGTATGGCATCAGGTCACAAGTGAAGCTGCCAACGAAGGGATTGAAGATGCGCTTGCAGCTACAAAAGGACTCAATACGATTTCCCCTACATGGTTCAGTGTAACGGATAATTCCGGAAATATCAGTTCCATTGCAAGTACAGACTATGTGGATTATGCACATCAGTGTGGAATGGAAGTATGGGCGCTGGTTGATAATTTCGACCAGAATGTAGACGATATGGAGCTGCTCAGTCATACTTCAAGCAGGGAGAATCTGGAGAATCAGCTGGTAAATGCAGCACTTCAGAATGGAATTGACGGAATTAACGTGGATTTTGAACAGATACCGACGGATGTCGGAGATCATTACATTCAGTTTATCCGGGAGCTTTCTGTGCTGTGCCGGGTGAACAATCTGGTCCTTTCTGTAGATAATTATGTGCCGAAGGGTTATAACACACATTATCACAGAGAAGAACAGGGGGTTATGGCAGACTATGTGATCATTATGGGATATGATGAACATTTTGCCGGTTCCTATGAAGCAGGTTCTGTGGCATCTTACAATTATGTAAAAGAGGGAATTGAAGAAACCCTGCGGGATGTACCGGCAGATAAGGTGATCAATGCAGTGCCATTCTATACAAGGCTGTGGAATGAGACACCGAAGACGGACGAAGAGCGTGCGGAAGATCAGGGAACCGAGGCTGCAAGCTATTCAATGAAAGTTACCAGCGAAGCACTTGGCATGGAAGAAGCGGCACAGCGGGTAAGCGAAGCCGGAGCAACTGTGACATGGGATGATACGGCGAAGCAGAACTATGCAGAGTGGCAGGGAGATAACGATTCAACCTACAGGATCTGGCTGGAGGATGCTTCTTCACTTGAAGTCAAACTCGGACTTATGAAGGACAATAATCTGGCAGGAACGGCGGCATGGAAACTTGGATTTGAGACTTCCGATATCTGGGATTTGATTCAGAAATATGTAAACTGATTACATAATGAGAAAGGTATAGAAAAGAGCTTTCCATGCATATATTTGTAAAAATATATGCAGGAGGCTCTTTTTTTGAATAAAAAAATCAGTGAAATGGTAAAAAGGGGGAAAACTATTTTCAAGAGCAAAATAAAGTGGATTCTGGCTCTTATTTTACTGACGGGATGTATTTATGGCAGCTATACATTAAGCAGGTATACCGAGGCGGATCAGGTGGAGGCAAAGCAGGCTCAGGTAATCCTGGATGCCGGACACGGGGGAAGTGATCCGGGAAAAATCGGGCTGAATAACCTTCTGGAAAAGGATATCAATCTGGCGATTACTGAGAAAGTGAAAAAATGTCTGGAAAAGGAAAAGATAACAGCAGAGCTTACAAGAAAAGAGGATAAAGGGCTTGTAACAACAGGAGACGGAAGTAAAAAGACAGAAGATATGCAGGCAAGAGTGAAGATGATCAACGAGACGAAACCTGTCCTTACAGTGAGTATCCATCAGAACAGCTATGAAGACCCGGAAATTCATGGAGCGCAGGTGTTTTATTACAGCCATTCCCGGGAAGGAGAGGCTGTTGCGAAGATCCTGCAGGAAAGTTTGCAGGAGATTGATCCGGAAAATCACAGGCAGGCAAAAGCAAATGAGACCTATTATCTTCTTAGGCGGACAAAAGTGCCTACGGTGATCGTGGAATGCGGTTTTCTGACTAATCCGGAAGAGGCAGAAAAATTGTCGGGAGAAGAATATCAGGAGCAGGTTGCAGAAGCTGTTGCCAAAGGAATCGCAAAATGTCTGGAATACCTGAACGAGTATGGAAATTAAAATTGCCATGCCATGTGGATAATGCTATAATGAAACACATGGAAACAATAATAAAAAAAATAGACAGAAACCAAATAGATCAGGTGATTATGGAAGAAGCCGGTTCAATCCTGAAGAACGGCGGTCTGGTGGCATTTCCGACAGAGACAGTCTACGGACTGGGGGCAAATGCGCTTGATGAGGAGGCAGCGAAAAAGACCTATGCAGCAAAAGGACGCCCGTCAGACAACCCGCTTATCGTCCATATTGCGAGACTGGAGGATCTGGGTGCGATCGTTGAATCTGTACCACTTATTGTAGATGAGATCGCGGCACATTTCTGGCCAGGGCCACTTACGATGATTTTCAATAAGAACGAAAAAGTTCCGCTAGGAACAACCGGTGGTCTGGAAACGGTCGCTGTGCGTATGCCGGATGATGAGATTGCCCGTGAACTGATCCTTGCAGGAGGCGGATATGTATCAGCACCAAGTGCCAACACATCCGGAAGACCGAGCCCGACGACAGCACAGCATGTGGCAGAGGATTTAAGTGGCAAGATCGAGATGATCCTGGATGGAGGAAGTGTAGATATCGGAGTAGAGTCTACGATTCTGGATATGACGGTGACTCCACCGATGATCCTGAGACCGGGAGCGATCACAAAAGAGATGTTAAGTGAAGTGATCGGTGAGGTGGCTGTGGATGAAACTTTGATTTCAGAGAACAGCACAAAAGCACCGAAAGCACCGGGAATGAAGTACCGTCACTACGCGCCGAAGGCAGAGATGATCATTGTCGACGGAGAGCCTGAAGAGACTGTTCGGGCGATCAAGCAGATTGCTTACGAGCAGGTAAGACTTGGATATAAGGTGGGGATCATTGCGTCTAATGAATCGGTTGATCAGTATACGACCGGTGTAGTAAAATGCATAGGTTCCCGTGTGAATGAAAAGACGGTTGCGAGAAACCTTTATAAAGTCCTACGTGAATTTGATGAAGAGGAAGTTGATTACATTTACAGTGAAGCATTTCCGGAGGCAGGTATCGGAACTGCGATCATGAACCGGCTGGGCAAAGCAGCAGGACATCATGTACTGCAGGCATCTGAGATCACGAAGCTTCAGGATTACCGCAGGATCGTATTTGTGAGCAACAGCGCGAACTGTCGTGCTCCGATCGCAGCAGCAATTCTGAAAAAGCAGCCGCTTTTCCAGGAATACGAGGTGTGTGCGAGGGGACTTGTGGTTCTCTTCCCGGAGCCACTGAATCCGAGAGCAGAAGAACTTCTGGCGAGACATCATATTGAGACAGAAGGATATGAGACTGTTGCATTATCAGAAGAGAAATTTGGGGAAGATACGCTTGTTCTGGCAATGCAGGACAGTATCAAACAAAAGATACAGAATGATTATCCGGGAAAAGGACAGGTTTATACACTATGTGAATTTGTAAATGGAAGCAAAGAGATTCCGTCTGTATATGGTCAGACACAGGAACAGTATGAGCAGATGTATGAGCTGATCCAGGGGTATGTCAAAAAACTTGCCAATAAGTTAAACGAGGAGGCAAAAAACAAATGTCAAATGTACACGTAATGGATCATCCGCTGATTCAGCACAAAATCGGGATTATCAGAAGAGAGGAAACAGGTTCAAAGGATTTCAGAATGATGATCGGTGAGATCGCAATGCTGATGTGCTATGAGGCAACCAGAGATCTGAAATTACAGGATGTCGAGATCCAGACACCGATCTGCAAGATGACAGCAAAAGAGCTTGCAGGAAAGAAGCTTGCTGTTGTTCCGATCCTGAGAGCAGGACTTGGAATGGTAGAAGGTATGCTTGCGATGATTCCGGCTGCAAAAGTAGGTCATATCGGTTTGTTTCGTGATCCGGAAACTCTTGAACCGGTAGAATACTACTGCAAACTTCCGGCTGACTGTGAAGAAAGAGAAGTATTTGTAGTAGATCCGATGCTTGCTACGGGAGGATCCTGTATCGCAGCGATCCAGATGCTGAAGAACAGAGGCGTAAAAAATATCCGTTTTATGTGTATTATTGCAGCACCGGAAGGAGTAAAGAAGCTTCAGGAAGCTCATCCGGATGTTGAAGTGTATATTGGAGCATTGGATGAAAAGTTAAATGAACATGGATATATTGTTCCGGGGCTCGGAGATGCCGGAGACCGTATTTTCGGAACAAAATAGAGGAAACGATCATGAGTGGAAAAAGACAGGATTATATTTCCTGGGATGAATATTTTATGGGAGTTGCCATTCTCTCGGGAAGACGGTCAAAAGATCCGAATACCCAGGTGGGATGCTGTATCGTAAGTGCAGATAACAAAATTCTGTCAATGGGATACAACGGTCTGCCACGAGGCTGTTCGGATGATGAATTTCCGTGGGAACGGGAAGGTGAGGATCCGCTGAAGACAAAGTATGTATACACCGTACACAGTGAACTGAATGCAATCTTGAATTACAGTGGAGGAAGTCTTGAAGGAGCCAAACTTTATGTATCGCTTTTTCCGTGCAATGAATGCGCAAAAGCGATCATTCAGAGTGGAATCAAAGAAGTAATCTATGATTCAGACAAGTATGCAGATACAACTTCTGTAAAAGCATCTAAAATGATGTTTGACTGTGCCGGGGTGCGATACCATCAGTATCACCGGACCGGGCGAAAAGTGGAAATTGAATTATAAAAGATATGTGGAAGTGCCATTGGACTGCGAAGTGCAGACAGTGGCGCTCTTTTTTTCGTAGGAAATTCTTTTCAGAGGTAAAAAACATATCTGTGTGAAAAAGTTCATAAGATAGAGTAGGAGGTGGCGGAGCATGAAAAGAAGAGGATCATGGCAGATAAACTTTATTGTCAGGGCTTTGACAGGAATGGGCAGTATTTTTCTGGTCAATCAATGGATGGACTATAGAAACATTCCTGTTTCTGTCGGACTAAATGTCCTGTCATTTTTTGTGTCCGGATGTCTTGGAATTCCGGGAGTTGCCATGCTTTATGGGATTATGTTTTATCAGTTTATGTAGGTGTTGCGCAAAACGTTTTTTTCTGGTTTAAAGCTATGGACAAAGGGAAAAGTGGCGCATATAATACGTCTTACAAGAGAGGCAAAGCAATAAGTTAGAAAATCAAAAAATCAGTTTCAGCAGTATTTATATTCTGATAAATACTGTGTCAAAAAAGGAATGCAAACGTGTTCCGTCATATGCCATTCGGCATTTGATTCAAAGTTTGAAAGAAAAAGGGCGGACATGCCGGAAAGGAGCAGAGCAAAGAATCGACAGAGAAATTTTAATTTGTGATCCAGAAGAAGAGTATGTCAGAAGACTTGCGGAGGCGCTGCTTTTGAAAAAAGAGGTGACAGCAGGAGTGCGAATCTGTTCGTCGCCGGAAATGGTACAGGAGTTACTGAAGATTGGTCTGATAAAGGTATTGTTGATCAGTGAGGATGTTCCATATGAAAAAAGAAAGCAGATTTTTACCGGGAAGAGAATTATTCTGACGAGACAGCATTGTGTGGATCTGGGAGAGGAGGAAACGGAGCTTCGGAAATATCAGCCGGTTGACGGACTGATGACCGGGATTTTAAAAGGCCTTCAGGAGGAGAAGTTTCCGGGATCGTGTGCGGATAACGGAAATGGAAGAATCCTTGGAGTATATTCACCGGTTCACAGAATTGGAAAGACAACGTTTTCACTGAAACTTGGGAAAGCACTGGCACAGTCAGAGGACGTGCTGTATCTGAATCTGGAAACCTATGCAGGCATGGGAGGATATTTCCGGGATCAGGATGCTCCTGATCTGGCAAATGTTCTTTACTATGCAAAACAGGAAAGAGATGATATCGGGATACGGATTGCATCCATGGTAAAAAGAATGGGTGATCTGGACTATATCCCACCAATGAAAGTATGGACAGATCTTCGTGCTGTGCATACAGAGGAATGGAAAACTCTATTTGAAAGACTGATCAGCCAAAGTGTATACAGCGTGATCATTCTGGATATCGGAAATGGGATGGAGGATGTGTTTCAGCTGTTAAGGCTGTGTGACCAGATTCTCATGCCGTGTGCGGAGGATGTATATGCGATGGCAAAAATTGCGCAGTACCAGCATATGTTGAAGGTACTGCGGTATCAGGAGCTGGAGTCGCGTACCATGTATATCAATATGGGGAAAAATATGCGTCAGACAGTAAAAGAAACAGTTGAGTTATTAAAAGAAAGTACAGAAAAGAGGTTCTTCTATGCGGAGGGCAGAACAACTTCATGAAGAAATTCTGGCGCAGATGGATCTGTCGAAGGAAGCAAGCGATGAAGAGCTGCTGGAACTGATCCACAGGATACTGGAAGAAAAATCGAAAGAAGAGTTCATTCCGCTTGGAGAAAAGGCAATTCTCGGGAGAGAGCTTTTTAACGCGTTCAGGAAGCTGGATATCTTGCAGGAGCTGATCGAGGATGAAGAGATTACGGAAATTATGATCAATGGAACGCAGCCGATTTTCATCGAACGTAACGGAAGGATTTATGAAACCGATAAAAAGTTTCTTTCAAAGGGAAAGCTTGAAGATGTGGTTCAGCAGATGGTAGCAGGCTGTAACAGGGTTGTCAATGAGGCAACACCGATCGTAGATGCGAGACTGGAGGATGGATCCAGAGTAAATGTGGTGCTGCCGCCGGTTGCGCTTAATGGACCGATTGTTACGATCAGAAAGTTTCCGAAAAGCAGGATTACGATGGAGACGATGATCGACACAGGTTCTATCGGAAAAGAAGCGGCGGCAATGCTGATCCAGGCCGTGAAGGCAAAGTATAACATTTTTATCAGCGGAGGGACAGGATCAGGAAAGACAACCTTTCTGAATGTATTGTCGGATTTTATTCCGAAAGAAGAACGTATTATTACCATTGAGGACAGCGCGGAACTGCAGATCACAGGGATTCCCAATCTGGTGCGGCTTGAAGCACGGAATGCAAATGTAGAAGGAACAGGGGAAATCAATATCCGTGATCTGATCAGGACAGCGCTCCGGATGCGACCGGAGAGGATTATTGTCGGTGAAGTCAGAGGAGAAGAAGCACTGGATATGTTACAGGCACTTAATACAGGTCATGACGGGTCGATCAGTACCGGCCATGCGAACAGTCCGGATGATATGATGAGCAGACTGTCTACAATGGTACTGATGGGGATTAAACTTCCGCTGGAAGCAGTTATGCGTCAGATCGCTTCCGGAATCGATATCCTGGTACATCTGGGACGCCTTCGGGACAAGAGCAGGAAAGTATTGGAAATCATGGAGGTATTGGGATATGAAAAAGGAGAAATCAGGCTTCAACCGTTATTTTCCTTTCAGGAGACGGGAAGTAAGGATGGAAAAATCCAGGGGGAGTGGGTGAAAAGGTCCACACTTACACGGACGGAAAAACTTATGGCGGCAGGGTATCAGCCGGAAGGAGTATGCCCTGGCGATAACGGAAAGCATTCTTCTGGTGTTTCTGATCGCCATGCTGTTCTATTCAAGACTATGGATGATGGCAGTGCTTTTTCCTCTGGGAATGAAGTATTACGAAAGGATGATCTGTCAAGTGGAGGAAAAAGGGAAGAGACGTTTTGAAAGACAGTTCCAGGATGCGCTTCAATCACTGGAAGCGCAGCTGAATGTGGGATACTCTATGGAGAACGCGATCAAAGAGGTACAGAGAGACCTGCAGATCATGTATGACAGGCATACACTTATTGTACGGGAATTTACGTATATGGTAAGGCAGCTGAATCTGAACGTAACCGCGGAAGCTGCCTGGAAGGATTTTGCTGCAAGGGTAGCACTTCCGGAGGTGGATACATTTGTCACTGTATTTTCCCTGGCAAAGAGGAGCGGAGGCGACAGTATTCTGATCATTAAAAATGCGGTTAGACAACTTGGTGATAAAGCGGAAGTGAAAAGAGAAATCGATACCGTAATTGCAGCGAAAAAAATGGAATTTCAGATTATGTCAGTGATTCCTTTGGGAATTATTGGTTATATGCGTCTAAGCTTTCCGGAATTTATGGCGGGGTTATACGGGAATCTGCCAGGAGCGGCTTTTATGAGTATTTGTCTTGGAGCTTATATTGCTGCCTGGAGACTTGGATGCAAGATTGTGGAAATCGAGGTATAGAAATGTGGTTTTGTATCGGAATGTATTTCTTTCTCGGAGCTTGTGCATGGATGTATTTCAAGAAGAAATCACTTTTCAGAAAATGGGACAGGCTTCTCAGGCAGATATTTCTTTTGATGGTGGTGATGACAAGTCTGGCATTTTTGTCGGAAATCGTGCAGAAGACAGGGAAGGAAAACTCTGAAACCATGCAGATAAAGCGGAACGGGTACGGGGAAGGACAAAAAGAAGCGGCGCTTTCTATGCAGGTTGAAGGAGAAAAAAGGCAGGATATAGAAATTCAGGTATCACCGAAGATTTACAGTGAAAAGCGGCTAGAAAAGGAGTTCCAGAAAGCGAGGGAAGAGCTTGTAAAAGTGATTTCCGGGGAAAATAAGGATCTGTCGCATATAAAGACAGATCTGGATCTTGTAACAGCATTGGACGATTTTCCGTTTTCGGTTTCCTGGGAACTTAGCAGATATGATGTAATGGATTCACTTGGGAGACTGGATCAGGAAAAAATCCGGGAAGAAGATCCGGAGAATCAGGGGATTGGGATGAATATTACCGGGGTTCTGCATTATGAAGATAAGGTATATCCGTGTGAGATGGATCTGGTTATTTTTGCAGGACAGGAGAAAACGCTTTCCACGAAAGAGCGGGTTCTGGAACTGGTAAGATCACAGGACAGTGCTACGAGGCAGAAAGCATATCTTATACTGCCTTCCAGTCTGGACGGAAGAAAAATTGCCTGGACAGAGGAGAAAGATTCAAAAGTGATTCCGATTCTGATGCTCGGAATAGCGATAAGTATTCTGCTTGTCGGAAGAGAAATACAGAAAGAAAGCAATCGGAAGAAGACGAGAAAAGAGCAGATGATACTGGATTATCCGGAAATTATCACAGAGTTTACGATGCTGACCGGTGCCGGAATGACAGCAAAAAATGTGTGGAAAAGGATTGCGGAAGATTACGGGATCACCAGGGGAAAAACGGGAAGAAAAAGAGAGGCATATGAAGAAATCTGGAGAACCTGGCAGGAAATGAAAAGTGGGATTCCGGAGATGGAATGTTATGAAAGATTTGCAAGAAGATGTGATCTGATCCCGTATATGAAAATGGGAGCACTTCTTTCACAGAATCTGAAAAAGGGTGCAAAAGGAGTTTCTGAAATGCTTCGTATGGAGGCAGTACAGGCACTGGAGGACAGAAAGAGCAGGGCGAGACAGCTGGGAGAAGAGGCAGGAACCAGACTTTTGATCCCAATGCTTTTGATGCTGATCATCGTGATTACGATCGTAGTTGTACCGGCATTTTTGTCGATCCAGGTGTAGGAGGTGAGAGAATGAAGGCGGTAAAAAAGAAGCTGTGGACAGGATGGATCAGAATTCAGAAGATTCTGACGGAAAAAGACGGGATATCAACGGTAGAATTGATTCTTGTACTGGTCGTCATTATTGGTCTGGTTATCATTTTTAAGAAACAGCTTAATGAACTTGTAACTAAAATATTTGAAAAAATAACGAATGAAAGTTCAGGAATCTAAAATAAAAATTTTATTTCAGAAATGAGTGTGTACAGAGATGAAAAAAATGGTAAAGGGAGAGATTACTGTGTTTCTAAGCCTGGTCTTTCTTCTGCTTCTTACTCTGGTTGGGGCTTTGCTGGAAAGTGCCTCGATCCAGCTGGCGAAGAATGAGAGAAGAGCAGACGCAGGCAGGGCAGTGGAATCTGCGTTTGCAGAATATCAGAAAGATCTTCTGGAGCGATATGGTATTTTTGCAATAGAAGGCAGTTATGAATCCGGAACAATGTCTGAAGAAAATATTTTAAACCGACTGTCCTTTTACGGGGCAGAAAATATAGAAACAGAGATTGCGGCAATCCGTTATCTGACAGACCAGAATGGGAAAGAATTTCTGCGGCAGGCGGTTGAATACGAGAAAATGAAGACAGGAGCTGCGGCGATAGAGAATCTGACGGGAAAGGTATCCGAATGGAAGGAGCAGGAACTGAAAGCAAATGAATATGGGAAAGAGAATATAGAGACGAGTAAAGAACTTGACCAGATGCTGGAAAGTGAAAAAGAAGAACTTCCTGCAGAAAATAATCCATTGGCGGATATTGTAGATATACAGGCGCAAGCACTGTTAAATCTGGTCAGCCCAGAAGGATTTACGCTGTCATCGAAAGCTGTAAAGTCAGAAGAGACTGTATCGAACCGAAAGCTCAGGCAGGGATACGGAACCATGAAGGAAAAAGATAATGGAGCCGGAGATACCATTTTTTTCAATCTGTACCTTATAGATAAGTTTGGCAATGCTGCAAATAAGAAAAAGAATACGGTACTTGACTATGAGATGGAGTATTTGTTAGGAGGAAAGGCGAGCGACAAGGACAATCTGGAATATGTGATCGGGAGAATCCGAATCCTTCGATTTGCAGTGAATTATGGATATTTGCTGACCGATAAGGACATGCAAATGGAGGTGGATACCCTTGCAACGACACTGAGTGCGGTGTTTCTTTCACCGGAGATCGGACCTGTGATCAAGCATGCGCTGCTTCTTGCATGGGCTTATGGAGAAAGCCTTACGGATGTTAAGACGCTTCTGGCAGGGAAGAAGGTTCCGGCTGTAAAGAGTAAGGAGAGCTGGAATCTGACGCTGGATGGTCTGCTTGAACTGGCAAAGAACAGAAGTATTCCGGAAGGGAAGGAGACAGAAGAGGGAAATTCTTATGAGCAGTATCTGCAAATGATGCTGGTTTTAAAATCAAAGGAAGAACTGTCGATGAGAGCATTGGATCTGGTGGAAATAAATCTGCGATCCGGAATGGAGAAAACGTTTTTTCGGGCAGATGCCTGCGTATCAGGAGCAGACTTTGACATGACATGTTATCTGAGAAGAGGAATCCGGTATCAGTATCATATTTTATATCAATATCAGTAACAAAAAATGAAAATGTTAGGAGGTGGATACAGGTGTCTTTTCTGAGGACAATCGAAATAATAAATAAAATTCCTTTGATGATGTATAGAAAAATATTGAATTACAAACACATATTTGATATTCGCAGAAAGGAGGAAGGATTTGATTTTCTACCTGATTTGATCGCCATATCTTGTGTCAAAGAAAAGGCATCTGTATCTGCCTCGGTAACAGTAGAAGCTGTACTTTGTGTTCCGTTGTTCCTATATGCGGCGGTGAGTTTGATCTGGATGCTGGAGCTCAGAAGCATCCAGTCTGCAGTAAGATGCGGACTGCAGAGTGCAGGAAAGCAGGTGGCAGAGAGTTTTGCAGAAATTCCGGTGCTGGACCCGATAAGTCTGCATGCAGATCTTGTAAATGCGGTCGGGAAAGAAAGAATGGATCGAAGTATGATTGTTGGCGGAAGCGGAGGAGTCAGCTGTAAAAGATCCTGGGCGATACCGGGAATGGGAGTGCTGGAACTGACGGCAGAATATGAAGTAAAATTGCCGGTTCCTGTCTTTCATATTCCGGTACTGTATTATAAAGAAAAAATGAGGATGAAGACATGGACCGGTTATGTAAAGACCTACGAAGCAGGAATTGGGGATAATGAACTTGTATATGTGACAGAAACAGGGATCGTATATCACCGGAATTATCAGTGCACTTATCTGGAACCGTCCGTGCGCAGTGTTGCGAAAACACAGTTAGGGGAACTGAGAAACAGCAGTGGAGGAATTTATCATTTGTGTGAACGGTGTGGATGGATGCCGGGAAATGATGGCAACTGCTATGTCACAGATTACGGGGATCGTTATCATACTTCATTATCATGCAGCGGACTGAAGAGAAAAGTTTATACAGTTCCGCTGTCAGAAGTAAAAGGAAAAGGAGCATGTTCAAAATGTGGTGGAAAATAGCAAAATTGGCAGGATTATTTTTTTTAGGATTCGGAGCAGCACAGGATATAAAATATCAGAAAATCTCGACAGAATATCTGCTCGCAGGAAGCTGTGCGGCGATTCTGTACCGTGCGTTATTTGGACGGATGCATTGGAGTGTATGGGTTGCCGGACTGGGATGTGGAATTGTATTTCTCATGATATCGAAATGGTCACAGGAGGGAATAGGGTACGGAGACAGCTGGATGATCTTGAATATGGGTATTTTTCTTGGGATCTGGAATCTGCTTGGAATGCTGATGCTTGCATTTTTTGTGGCTGCGATGGCAGCAGGAGCAGGTCTTTGGAGCGGAAAATGGAAACGGACGACAAGAATGTCATTTTATCCTTTTCTTCTAATCGGCTATCTGGGGACATTTATATGGTAAAGCTAAAAGGAAGTACAGTAGTTGAGATGGCGTATCTGATGCCGGTAGTATTGCTTTGTTGGATGGCAGTCATTTTCGCACTTTTTTATTACCATGATAAAAATATTATCGGTGGGGCGGCATATGAGACTGCGATTGTCGGAAGTGAAGAATGGCGATGGAAAAAGGAAATAGAAGATGGAAAAATGGAGCAGTATTTTCAGAAAAGAATTGAAAACAAACTGATATTTTTTGATACAGTATCGGTGGAAACTGCGGTAGTAAAAGATGAATTTGAAGTGACAGCAGGAGCGCAAAAGAGAAAAATGCGCGTATCTGTTAAACGCAGTGCGGCACTGACCGTGCCAGAGGAAAAAATACGCAGGAAAAAAGTATTGCAGGAGATTGTAGAAAGGAACCAGGAGGAATGAGAGAAGAGTACGAAAGAGATTTACATCATGCCTGGATGATTCTGGAAACAGATGAGCTATATAAAGAAGATTATCAGATGCGGATGCTGATGGAAAATGCGATTCCCGGACTCTTGTCGGTAAGAGGGCAGGGAAAAGATGATAAAAGCCAGTACCGCTACGAGATCAGTGGGAAGATATCCGTGAAGGCAAAGAGAGAAAAAGAGCACTGGAAATTTGCAGATCTGGAAAAATTTATGAGACAGTTTATCCAGGTGCTTTATGCAGTGAAGAATTATCTGCTGGACGTGAACTGTCTGAGCCTGGATCCGGGACATATTTATGTATCGGATGAAATCTATTACTTTTGTTATTGTCCGGGACTGGAAGGTAATATTCTGGAAAAGTTTCATGAGCTTACAGAGTATTTTGTCAGGGAGACAGATTATGAACAGAAAGAGGCAGTCTATCTGGCATATGAATTACATAAGGCTTCAATGGAAGAAAATTATAATATTGAGTATGCGCTGGAGCGGATACTGGAGAAAAAGGAGAATGAAATGGAGAGTATACAGCCGGAGAAAAAAGCAGGATATGATCTGCAGGAGGAATTGATCCTAGATGACTGGATTGCAGAACAGGAAATGAAAGGGCAGGTTGTAAAGGACAGGCAGAGCGTCTGGGGATTTCTGAATCAGCGCCTTCAGAAACGTAGAAAAAAACGGGAATCCCAATGGGATGAGATAATGGCGGATGATTCAGAGGAATAAGTAAGATAGGACATGTTTTTCTTTTTACTACATTTTCCAGTTTATGGAAAGAAGTACTTGTAAAACAATTACGTGTTTTTTATAATAA
The DNA here is from genome assembly GCF_027679115.1 of Coprococcus sp. TM115-187. Classification (NCBI taxonomy): domain Bacteria; kingdom Bacillati; phylum Bacillota; class Clostridia; order Lachnospirales; family Lachnospiraceae; genus Coprococcus; species Coprococcus sp. TM115-187. Next base: position 33,979 of record NZ_JAQEKS010000010.1, read on the forward strand.
AAATGATTATGTAATTGGTAACAAAAGCAAAAAAGAAGTGCCTTTTCCACAGGAGGAAGTAACTGTTACTGTTCCGGCGTGAGCTGTGATTGTCCGGTTGACAATGGCAAGACCAAGACCGGTGCCGTCTGGTTTGTAAGTGACAAAAGGATCAAAAATCGTGTCGAGATATTCCGGTGAGATTCCACATCCGGTATCAGATATGGTAATCTGAAGCATTTGATCTTTGAGGACTGCTTCCAGACGGATTGAACCAGCAGACGAAATGGCTTCACGGGCGTTTCTTAAAAGGTTGAGAATCGCTTCATGCAGCTTTAATCTGTCGGCCGTCAGAGATGGAAGATCAGGGGCTATCAGAGAAGAGAATCCAATGTCGGTATCTACGCAGGAGGCGGCAAAGGACAGGCAGATCTGTCCCAAAAAGTCCTGTGCAGAAAACGTGCTCAGATGCAGATGTTCACTGTTATTATAGGCAGACAGCTCCTGCAGCAGAGAGATTGTGTATTCGATGTCTTCGCGAAGCTCTGACCAGTGGCTGAAATCTCTGGTTTCAGGGTGACTGGACTCTATGAGCTGAAAGGTACTGTAGATCAGCGTCAGTGGATTGCGAACTTCATGACTGATCTTGCTGATTGTATATTGCTGTGAATCCAGGAGTTTTTGAAGTAATTCACGAATTTCCGGACTGGAATTCATAAGCTGATGTAACTTTTCATAATCATTTGCAGTAAATGGCATGGTAACGACCATCCTTTCCATGATATAAAGTAATTGTAGTTTATCATTGAAAGTCTGGTTCGTAAACAAATTCGAGATTAATCGAAGAAAATGTAGAAAGAAGGAAAAAACATGAGGGATGAGAACTGTATTTTTTGTAAAATCGCAAATGGAGAAATTCCATCTGCAACCATATATGAGGATGATGATTTCAGAGTAATTCTGGATCTTGGACCGGCGACAAAGGGACATGCACTGATCCTGCCAAAAGAACATGCGGCAGATATTTATTCTATTGATGAAGAACTGGCAGGAAAAGCATTTAAGCTTGCAAAGAAGATCACAACAAGATTAAAAGATGTACTTGGATGTGACGGCTATAATATCGTACAGAATAACGGGGAAGTGGCCGGTCAGACCGTATTCCATTTCCATATGCATCTGATTCCGAGATATAAAAATGACAAGAGCGGATTCGGCTGGAAACCGGGTAAACTTACAGATGAAGATCGGGATGAAATCCTGGAAAAACTGAAAGAAAAATAAAATAGTGAGGTACTGGAGTGAGTTTTCAGAATAAGAATAAAAAGGAATTCGAGAACGTGTACTATAAAAATAAGTTCAACGTTTATCGGATAGCAATGGATTATTCTGGCAGTCACAAAGAGTCAGCGGAAGAGATATTCCAGGAGGTTTTTCTAAAACTATATACACACTTTGATACAGTGGATGAAGAATACATGGCAGCATGGCTGGTAACAACAACGAAAAATACAGCTATCAATTATATGAAGAAGCGGGCAAGAGAATGTCCGAAGGCAGATATTGAGCTGTTTTCGGATCTGTACTCGAAGGAATATGCGGAAAGTGCAGAGGAGCATGTATTCCACAAAATTTTACAAAAAGAAAAAGTGGGTTATGGATGGACGATTCTGGATGCATTGTACGAAGAAAATGAAAACTGGTACGAAGCAATTACCATGGTTTACTGTCTGGAGAGAAAACAAAAAGATGTGGCTGAATCTATGGGGATCAGTATCCAAGCACTGACGGGTGTACTGTACAGAGCAAGAAAATGGGTAAAGATACATTACAATTCTGATGATTACACAAAATAGCACCGATGGATATGTAAAGAAAACAGGTGTCGTTCCGGCACCTGTTTTTGAACAATGTAAATAACTGTTGTTAAAAAATTATTTGGAAGCAGCATCTTCGATCAGACCGATAATTGTCTTGATCGGATCCTGCTGAGAAGACTGATTCATTGCATTTATGAAGTCTTCACGGGAATCATAAAGCTTGTGGACAGCTGCGAGAAGCTTTTCATCTGTAAGCTCTTCTTCTTCCATAACCATACTGAATCCCTGACGTTCAAAAGAACGGGCATTCAGAATCTGGTCACCACGGCTTGCGTTAGCTGAAAGTGGAATCAGAAGATTTGGTTTGCGAAGAGCAAGCAATTCGCAGATTGCATTTGCACCTGCTCTTGAGATTACAACATCGGCAAGAGCGAAGAGATCTTTCAGTTCATCCTGAATATATTCAAATTGAACATAGCCGTTCAGACCGGTGAGCTTTTCATCGAGCTTGCCTTTACCACAGAGATGAACAACCTGGAAATCTTTTAACAGTTCAGGAAGGATCTTGCGTACTGCGTTATTGACTGCGACTGCGCCAAGACTTCCTCCGACGATCAGGATAACTGGTTTTACTTCCTTGAAACCACAGAAAGCGCGGGCTTTTTCTTTATCTCCGGTGAAAAGCTCCTGACGGATTGGGGATCCGGTAAGGACTGCTTTATCCTGAGGAAGAGAACTTAAAGTTTCCGGGAAGTTACAGCATACTTTTGCAGCTGAAGGAATGGAAAGCTTATTAGCCAGTCCCGGAGTCATATCCGATTCGTGAATGATAACAGGAACATGGTTCTTCTTTCCGGCAATCACAACAGGAACACTTACAAATCCACCTTTTGAAAAAATTACATCCGGTTTTAACTGCTTGATCAGGCGGTTGGCTTCACTGAAGCCTTTCAGGACGCGGAACGGATCCGTAAAGTTCTGAAGGCTGAAATACCGGCGGAGCTTACCGGAAGAGATACCATGATATGGAATTCCCTGCTGTTCAACCAGCTGCTTTTCCATACCGTTGTAAGAACCGATGTAATGTATGTCATACTGCAGTTCCCGAAGACGGGGAAGCAGTGCAATATTAGGTGTAACATGTCCGGCAGTACCTCCGCCGGTCAGAATGATGCGTTTCATAATAAAAATCCTCCCATTGATGGTGCGAATTAAGATTCGCAGTTGATACAGGCAGAGAGACTGCCCTGATATCATAATATTAAACAGGTGAAGGAAAAAGGTCAAGTTAAAGGGAAAAGAAATCCAAAAGAATGAGGTTTAAAATGGAAAAACATGAAGATAATCTGGATAAGCTTTTAAAAGCTGAACTGGAAAAAGAAGCCGGGGAAATCATGGAAGAAATGGACTCGGACGAATCACTGCAGGACATTTCCTTTCCAGAAGACCTGGATGAAAAGATGTGGAGTAAAATCCAAGAATATGAAGAACAGCAGAAAGCATATGAAAAACTGTCAGATGACGACAAGGAGGCAATCCGTCTCGGACGAGAGGTTCAGGCACTTCGCGGCGGGGAGAATACGAAAGATCATCTTAAGAAAGATGTGGAGAGTGACAGTTATATAGATAATGTTGTGCCAATTGAGCATGTGAAGCATGAAACAGATAATAAAGCAAGTGACGACGGTACAAATGGAGAGACCGGGAAGAAGAAAGTTAAGAAGAGAAAACGGCACTGGAAGGCATATGGAATCGTGGCGATCGTAGCTGTGCTTGCTATGATGTGGAGTATGGTGAGTATTGGTGGGACGCCGTTCTTTGGAAACCTGTGGACTCAGACTATTGGAGATAGGAAGATGACACAGGTAGATACGGAGAGAGAGGATGGGGATAAGAATAAGGTTGATGATTATGATGAGTCAAAAGTATATGAAGAAATAAAACAAAAGTTTGGTGTTGATGTTGTTAGATTAAAAAGAAATTCAGATGGAATGATGTTGGTACAGAGTGATATTGATGAATCGTTGAAAAGAGTTTGCTTAATTTACAGTAATGAAGAAACTATAATAGAATATCAAATGGTTTTCAATTATAAGGAACAATCGCATGGGTATGATGTAGAAGATAAGAAAATTAAAGAAGAGCAAATAGAAGTAGATGGGAATAAAATTGATATTATTCAGTATGAATTATCAGATGGAAGTGAGGAAAACATTGCGCAGTTTAAGTATGAAGATGTTTTTTATATTTTAAATACAACTATGAAAGAAGAGGAATTTAAAAAAATTTTAAAAAATTTATTTTTTTTCTAAAAATGGCGTGAGTTTTTTCTCTCTCGATTGTTAATATAGTGTAGAGAGGAGGCGAAAGGTGAAAAAAAGCAAAATTTTGTCACTGATTATGACAATGATTATGGTTTGTACATTGTTTATCAGTACGCAAGGAGTTGCAAAGGCATCAGATGTACCGGAATGTGTTGATGGTTCTTACCTAACCAATGAAGATTCTTCAGAGGTAACAGTGGGATCGATGAGTAGAGGCGTGTATTTAAAAAGTGGCTCATCAACAATTACAAAAGCTGGACCTGGTAAGATTGCGGCAGGAGGAAACACGGTAGGGCAGAAAGTTGTTTCCAAAATTACAGTGGATGTAACAGTAGAAAGATATGTGAATGGAAAATGGGGTTATTATACTTCATGGATTGAAACAAATTATAATTCCGTTTATGTAGGTACAAGTAAAACATTATCTGTACCAACTGGATATTATTATCGAGTATGCTGTGTACATTACGCAAACTCAGATGTAAGCGATTCATTCACCAACGGCATTTACATCTAAAAATCACAAACCAAACATCCCAACCCCTTACCCACCCTAACTCACCACGCACCACCAAAAAAAATATTTTTTATAAAATATTCATACGACTATCAACCGGTGCGGCAGTTAGCGAAAGTAAGGACAAGGGAACAATATGAGGGAGGGAGATGGGAAGATTCCTTTTAACACCTGTCTGAATTGCAGGTTGATAAAGTTCAACATCTCCGGTCTTGCAGACTGACATGAGGGCGAACAGAATTGTAAAGACCACAACTAATAAACGTATTTTCTGATTGGACAGAAAGCATATGACCAAATAATACAACCCGGTCGCGAAGTATGTGAGTATGGAACATCAGAGCAAGCAAGAAGCCTAACTAATGTTAAACTGAATTAGACCAAAACAAGCAGGTCGGGATAATTCCTGACCTGCTTGTTTTGACGCAAAATTGCGAAAAAATTATTTGATTACTGGTTATTGTTTAAATATTCTTTTAAAGCAAGTGAAAGCTGATCCGGGCAGGATGTTGCTTTGTATCCGCATTTGATACCTTCGATACGTGAAATTGCTTCGTGAATATCCATTCCTTCAACGAGGCGTCCGATGCCCTGTAAGTTACCGTTACATCCGCCTGTGAACTCAACATTGTGAATACGTCCAGCTTCATCTACTTCTAAGTGAATATTCTTAGAACAGACGCCGTGTGGTGTAAATTCCATGAGTATAGTCCTCCTTTATATTTATACTATTATTGTGCCTTATAAAATTGCTTCAATGATTATAACACAGCCTTATAAGAAAATGCTAGTGCATATTATAAGAAATCTGATATAATAGCTATTGTAATTTTGAAGGGGAATCTATAGATATAGATAAAAACAATATGTAGGAAAAGCGGAGGATTTTCAAATGATAGGAATTATCGGAGCAATGGATGAAGAGGTTGCAATCTTAAAGGAATCGATGGAAGTTCAGGATATGATGGAACGTGCCGGAATGACTTTTGTCAAAGGTATTATGAGTGGCAAGGAAGTTGTAGTTGTAAGAAGTGGTATCGGAAAAGTCAACATGGGAATCTGCGCACAGATTCTGATTGACTGTTTTGGTGTGGATACGCTGATCAATACAGGTGTGGCAGGTTCTCTGGATGCAGATATCAACATCGGGGATATCGTGATTTCTACAGATGCAGTTCAGCACGACATGGATGTAAGTATGCTTGGCGATCCGGTAGGACAGATTCCGAGAATGGATACCTTTTCTTTCCCGGCAGATGAGAAGCTTGTGAAGCTGGCAGTGGAAGTAAACAAAGAAGTGAATCCGGACATTCAGACATTTACCGGAAGAGTGCTCAGCGGAGATCAGTTTATTTCCGGCAAGGAAAAAAAGGAATATCTGGTAAAGACATTTGATGGAAAGTGTGCGGAGATGGAAGGCGCAGCAATGGCGCAGACCGCATATCTGAATAAAGTTTCGTATGTCATTATTCGTGCAATTTCGGACAAAGCTGACAACAGTGCAACGATGGATTATCCGGAGTTTGTGAAGATGGCAATCACCCATTATGTAGGGCTTGTCAAAGGTCTTGTAGAAAGAATGTAATGCGTAAGGCAGCAAAGTAAAATAGAAAAGCAGCGTCATTTTCCAGACAGGATGTCGGATTGTGGCGAACGATTAGGGAATCCAAATTCGGAGGTTTACGGTATAATGACGGTAAATCTAAGAAGGAGGATTCTTTTTATGTTGGAAATGTTCGTGGTGAGAGAAACGGTATTTTTTCTGACGGGAGTGATGATCGGGATCGGCGCGATTACAAGACTGATTACCGGGATTTCACTGAAAAAGCTGGTAAGAGCAGCAAGTAACATGAGTAAAAGCAATCATCCGCTGATGCGGCTTGTAAGGGCGAAATTTGAGCATGGGTGTATGGTGAGTGATAAAGTACAGAATGTTGGTGCATTTGTAGAGAAATATTTGTATGAATACCGGGTGCTTGGCGTGAGGCTGCATACCTGGAGGCAGTGGGCGAAGGGGAGCATCTGGCTCTGCCTTATCTTTGGAGCCACAGGAACAGCGCTTGCTTATGCAGCGGGGGAGAGGGAACAGGGACTTTACAGATATGGTATTTTGGGCGGTATGGGAGCTTTGGCGCTCTTTCTACTCCGGATGCTTGCGGATGATGCCTATCAGCTGGAGGCAGCGAAAACCTATATGGTAGATTTCCTGGAAAATACATATGCTCATCGCTATGAGAAGACCAATCAGAAAGAAATCCAGGTTACGGTTCAGAGAGCGGATGAGATTCCGGAGAAAATGGATGCAGAGGAAAATGAAGCGGCGCATTCTGGTCAGGTGCAAAGACCATTTTCAGAAGAAACCGTGCCAGCAAGCGCAGCTACGGTAAATGCGGTTTCTGTGAACGAAAAACGGTATACAGAAGATGGACAAATGCAGCAGACCGTGCAGACAGTAGCAAAAGTGGGACAGGCGAATGCAAATCAGGCTGATGAAATGCGGACGCAGCAGCCGGGAGTACGGATGGAAGATACAGCCGGTTCCAGATTTAAGCAGGAAGATACCGGCGAAAAGCTGGAGCCGACAAAAGAGGCAAGAATCCGGGAAATTCTGGAAGAATTCCTTGCCTGACTGGTGTGGATAATCGCGAGTTAAGTGAAATCTGCCCAGTATATAAAAAAGTCTTTTTTGGGTAAAAAATGATTTAAAAATATAAAATACCGATATGTGGAAAAGCTGATTCCAGATATCGGTATTTCTATTATTATCGGGCAGGTGGTACACTTTTACAATTTACAGTTTCACAGAAAAAACACAGAATGAACACAGATTGCCCCCAGAAGTTTCACAAATCATCCGTATAATTGAAAAACATGAAATTTTGTAGTCAGGAGGAACAACATTGATTGAGGTAAAAAATCTTGTAAAGAAATACGGCTCACATCTGGCTGTAGATCATTTGAATTTTACTGTAGATACCAGGCAAATCTATGGATTTCTGGGACCGAATGGTGCCGGAAAGTCCACAACAATGAATATTATGACCGGCTATCTTGGCGCCACAGAAGGTGAAGTGCTGATCAACGGGCACAATATACTGGAGGAACCGGAGGCGGCAAAAAAATGTATTGGTTATCTGCCTGAGATGCCACCGCTTTACACGGATATGAAGGTAAAAGAATATCTGAGGTTCGTGGCGGAATTGAAGAAGATCCCGAAAAAGAAACGGCAAGAGCAGATTGAGAAGGTCATGCTGATGGTGAAAATCATGGATGTGCAGGACCGGCTGATCAAGAACCTGTCCAAAGGTTATAAGCAGAGAGTCGGACTTGCGCAGGCGATCCTTGGATTCCCGGAGATTATCATTCTGGATGAACCGACGGTCGGACTGGATCCGAAGCAGATTATTGAGATCCGTGAACTGATCCGCGAGCTGGCAAAAGAGCATACCGTGATCCTGAGCTCGCACATTTTGGCAGAGATCCAGGAAGTCTGCGATTATATTATGATTATTTCCAAAGGGAAACTGGTGGCAAGTGATACACCGGAGAATCTGGAAAAGCTTCTGACGAATCAGCAGACTGTGGAAATCCTGGCAAAGGGAAATGAAGATACGGTACGGAAAGTCATCGGCACAATCGGTAATGTGCAGAAGGCATCCGTGGAACACGGAAAAGAAGAAGGAACGGTAAAAGCGAGTCTGTTCCCGAAGGATGGAAAAGATATCAGGGAAACAGTATTTATGGCATTTGCACAAGAGGGATGCCCGTTACTTATGTTGTATCACAGCCGCACGACGTTGGAGGATGTATTCCTGGAGCTGACGCAGGGAAGCACACCTGCAGCAGCAAAAGCGATGAAGGACGGCGAAAAGAAAGGTCGGATGGTAAAGCGGCGCAAGAAAAATGCGCAGGAAGAGGCAGAAGAGAACGAGCTGACTGAGATGGATGAAGAGCCGGAAGAAAATGCCGTTCCGACAAGTGAGGATGAAAAGGAGGATCTCGAAAATGACAGCAATTTATAAACGAGAATTAAAATCCTATTTTCAATCAATGACAGGCTATGTGATGATTGCATTCCTTGTGATCTTCACGGGAATCTATTTTATGGCGTACAACTTAAATTCGGGATATCCCTATTTTTCATATGTTCTGATGAATATCAACTACGTGTTGATCATCATTATCCCGATGCTTACCATGCGTTCCTTTGCGGAGGAACGGAAGAACAAGACAGACCAGCTTCTGCTTGCCGCACCGGTAAAATTATTTGATATCGTGATGGGGAAATACCTTGCGATGGTGACGGTATTTGTGGTACCGTGTCTGATTTTTTGCATTTTCCCAATTATCATTAAGAGCTTTGGAACGGCGTATCTGAAGGTGGATTATCTGTCGATCCTGATGTTCTTCCTGCTCGGATGCGTGTATCTGGCAATCGGAATGTTTCTTTCGTCACTCACAGAAAGTCAGATCATTGCGGCAGTAACAACCTTTGGCGTTTTGCTTCTGATCTATCTCTGGGGAGGACTGATCAATTTCCTTCCGACATCAGCTACAAGCGGCATGATCGGCATTGTGGTACTCGTTACCATTGTAGCACTGATCATTTACCGGATGACGGGAAACTGGATGATCGCAGGAATTATCGAAGCGACCGGAGTTGTTGCGGTTGTGATCGTAAGCTTTGTAAAATCTTCATTATTTGAAAATATTCTGGTCAACATCATGAAGAAGCTGTATCTTGCAGATATATTTGATAACGTAGCGTATAACAAGCTTTTCGATGTGAGCGGACTGATCCTGTATCTGAGTGTGGCAGGTGTATTTATTTTCCTGACCATGCAGTCCATTCAGAAAAGACGTTGGAGTTAGGAGGGAGAAGACATGGAAAAAATCAAAAAAATGTTCAGCAGCAAGTCTTCCCGGAACGGAACTTACAGCGTAGGGCTTGCAGTGATCGTGATTGCAATCGCGATCGTGATCAATCTGGTGGCAGGACAGCTTCCGGAAAAAGTAAGAAATATTGATATCAGCAGCAACAATCTGTACGATATCAGCAGTGTGTCCACAAAAATGCTGAAGAAGCTGGATAAAAAAGTAGATTTGAAAGTGATCGCAGAACAGGATTCTGTGGATACCAGGATCAAGACTTTTGTGAAAAAATATGCGGCGCTTTCCGGCAAAGTAAAAGTGGAATGGGTGGACAGCGTACTGCATCCGTCCATTCTTCAGAAATATAATACCGATGGGAATGTAATCGTTGTGTCCTGTGATGCAACCGGAAAGTCTACAACGATTTCATTTTCAGATATTATCCAGTCGGATTATTATTCTTATTATACGACCGGAAGTGCCAGTGAAAGTTCTTTCGACGGAGAAGGACAGCTTACCAGTGCGATCAATTATGTAACCAGCGAGGAAACAAGCAAGATTTACCGAACCAGTGGTCACGGAGAAGCGACATTTTCAAGTTCGGTAAGTGATCTGCTTACTAAGAATAATCTGGAGACGGAAGAAATCAACCTGAGCATGAATCCGGAAATCCCGGATGACTGTGACCTGTTGTTCCTCTATGCACCGACATCGGATATTACAGATGATGAAAAGACAATTATTGAGAAATATCTGAGTGACGGCGGAAAGGTTTATCTGATCCTTGGAGATACGACTTCAGACACACCAAATCTGGACGGAATTATGTCGGATTATGGACTGAAAAAAGTCAGCGGTTATATTGCAGATACCCAGAGATGCTACCAGGGAAATTATTATGCAATCTTCCCACAGCTTTCTCTGAGTGGTGACCTGGGAAGCGGTATCAGCAATCAGATGGTACTTCTGCTGAATTCACCTGGTATGGAGAAAACAGATACGGATAATGATAATCTGACGGTTACCCCATTTATGCAGACATCAGACAGTGGATATGCAGTGACAGAAAATGACCAGACACAGGGACAGTATATCCTGGGAGCCGTTTCTACCAATGCGATTTCTGCGGATTCTTCAGATTCGGACAGCGAGGATGAAGACGATGAGAGTGATGCAACGGATACAGACACAAAGACAGCAAGACTTACGGTGCTTGCTTCTGCATCTATGATCAGCTCGGATATCACAGATCAGCTGACGACACTGGATAACCTGACTTTGTTTGTAAATTCAGTGACAGAGAATTTTGATAATGTAAACAATGTTGCGATTGAAGCGAAGAGTCTTTCGACTGAGACCAACACACCGATGCATGCAGGTGCATTCAGCATCCTTGTGATCTTTATTATTCCGCTTGCAATTCTGATCCTTGGATTTGTGATCTGGATGAGAAGACGGAAAGCGTAAGAGGCAGGAGGAAAAAAGATGGAGAAAAAAACAAGGACAATAGGAATCCTTCTGCTCGTACTGCTTGTTCTGCTCATTACATTTTTCGGGCTGAAAAAATGGAATACATCTAAGTCAGAGGCAGAAGAGAAGAAAAAAGAAAATGCAGTGGTGCATATTTTTGAGACAGATTCGCTGGAGTCGATCGAGTATAAAGAAGCATCTGGGGAAGAAATGTCCTTTGTAAAAGAGGATGATACCTGGGAGTATGCGCCGGACACCACGATCGCACTGACGGAGAGCAGTATGCAAAATATGGAAGATGCATTTTCGGATATTCGGGCGGTAAAAGAGATCAAGAATCCGGATGGCCTTTCAGACTATGGATTTGATTCACCGGAATATAATCTTACGCTGACCGGAAAGGATGGCGAGGCACATAAATTTCTAATCGGGAATGCTTCCGGAGAAAATTATTATTTCATGGAAGATGGAACAGAAAAAGTGTACACGGTATCGGCAGATCTGATTTCGGAAATGGTATGGCAGCTTGCAGATGGTGCTGAAAAGGACAGCTTTGTAACAGTTACATCTGATAACTTTGTAAAAGAGACTGTGACAAAATCGGGTGACGAGGTAAAAACCTACGAAGCGGACAATGAGGATCAGGAAGATACTGTCACAAGTATTATGACAGCACTTTCCGGATTCTATTTTACAGATTGTGCAGATTATCATGTGACGGACGCGACGCTTGGCAATTACGGGCTTGCGGAAGATCAGCGGACGAAGGTGGAGCTGACTTACAAGGATACGACGGATGATGATAAGAAAAAGACAGTTACATTCTATGTGGGAAGCAAGGACGACAGTGCGACCTACTATTATGTACAGATGGACGGTTCACAAAGAGTAAGCCGGGTACTGATCGATACGGTAGAGAAAGCGCTTGGATGGAAAGTGGATAGTAGTGCAGAGTAGAAGAATACAAAGAGAAAATTAAATAAATCTGCTAAGAAAGGAAAAGGGATGATGTCTTTTAGGAAAGGACAGAGTCCCTTTTTTGAGTGTACGTTTTTACAAATTTATCCGCAGGAATCATTGACGCTGAAAAACCAACAGTGATACTATACAGATAATACGGAAAAATGAACGTTATACAATACGGAATGAGGAGAAACGATATGCCAATCATATACAATGAAAAAACAAGAGAGTTTCATCTCTACAACCAGGAGATCAGCTATATCATCAAGATCCTTGACAACGAACAGCCGGGACAGCTCTACTATGGGAAACGCCTGACACACAGAGAGGATTTTGGACATCTTTTTGAATATGCGATGCGTGATATGTCACCGTATGCTTTCGAGGGAAATTCTACATTCTCACTGGAGAATATCAAGCAGGAGTATCCGACTTTCGGCTGCGGAGATATGCGTTTTCCGGCATATGAGATCGAGCGGGAGAACGGAAGCCATGTAGTCGAGTTTGTATATAAAGAGCATAAAATTTATGATGGCAAACCAAAGCTTGAAGGACTTCCGGCGACTTATGTAGAAAGTGATGATGAGGCGCAGACTCTGGAACTGGTTCTGGAGGATACAAGTATCAATACAAGAATTGTCCTTTTATATACGATCTATGAAGCATTTCCGGTGATCGCGAGAAGTGTACGTTTTGAATGTGATTCTGACGAAAAGATCACACTTCTTTCTGCAATGAGCGCCTGTGTGGATCTGCCGGACAAGGATTATGAGATGATCGATCTTGCCGGTGTGTGGGCGAGAGAGCGCCATGTGAGAAGACATAAGCTAGATTACGGTATCCAGAGTATTTACAGTATGCGCGGATGCAGCAGCTACCAGTTCAATCCGTTCCTTGCACTTGCGCGTGAAAATGCAGACGAGTTCCAGGGGCAGGTCTACGGTTTCAGCCTGGTTTACAGCGGAAATTTTCTTGCACAGACAGAGGTAGACAATTATGATACCGCCCGTGTGCTGATGGGAATCCATCCAAATGGATTTAAGTGGACACTTGGAAAAGGCGAATCCTTCCAGACACCGGAGATGGTAATGGTATATTCGGAAGCCGGACTTAACGGAATGAGCCAGACCTTTCACAAGCTGTACCGCACACGTCTGGCAAGGGGAACCTGGAGAGATAAGGTTCGCCCGATCCTGATCAACAGCTGGGAAGCATTTTATTTTGATTTTGATGCGCCAAAGCTTCTGGGACTTGCGGATGCGGCAGCAGATCTTGGAATGGAGCTTTTTGTATTGGATGATGGATGGTTTGGAAAGAGAGATGACAGTACTTCTTCCCTTGGCGACTGGTATCCGAATGAGGAAAAGCTGAAAGGAACGTTAAAGGAGCTGGCAGAAAAGATCAATGCCAAAGGTTTAAAATTCGGGCTCTGGATTGAACCGGAGATGACGAACAAGGACAGTGATCTGTACCGTGCACATCCGGACTGGCTTCTGGCTGAGCAGGGCAAGCGGATCTGTCACAGCCGGAATCAGTATGTTCTTGATTTTTCAAAAAAGGAAGTTCGGGAATATATCGGGGATATGTTGGAAAATCTTCTTGCAGAAGTGCCGGTATCTTATATCAAATGGGATATGAACCGTACATTTTCAGAGGTGTTCTCCAATGGAAATGACAGAGAGTATCAGGGAAAGGTCTGCCACAAATATATCCTTGGTGTGTATGAACTGTATGAGCGCCTGACCAGCCGTTTTCCGCATGTATTGTTTGAATCCTGTGCAAGTGGTGGGGCAAGATTTGATCCGGGAATGCTTTACTACGCACCGCAGGGATGGACTTCGGATGATACTGACGCAATCGAACGTCTGAAAATCCAGTATGGAACTTCAATGGTTTATCCGGTAAGCTGCATGGGAAGCCATGTATCAGCTTCACCGAACCATCAGACAAACCGTGTGACACTGATCGAGACAAGAGCAGATGTGGCTTACTTCGGAACGTTCGGATATGAGCTTGATCTTTTAAAACTCAGCGAGGAAGAAAAGGAAGAAATCCGCCGTCAGATCGCATTCATGAAGGAGAAGAGAGATCTGATCCAGAAAGGAACTTTCTATCGACTGAAGAGTCCGTTTGAGGGAAATGAGACCGCATGGATGATCGTATCGGAGGATCAGAAGAAGGCGCTGGTCGGTTATTACCGGGTAATGCAGCCGGTCAATGTTGGATTTAAGAGACTGAAGCTGAAAGGGCTGAAAGAAGATATCTGTTATAAGGTCAGCGGATATGATTATGACTGCTATGGCGATGAGCTGATGCAAGTCGGAATGATCCTGTCCGGTTCTGCGTCCGGTGTATGGAAGAAGGGCGTGAATGATAAGGGAGATTTCCAGGCGAAAGTGTTTGAGATTGTGGCTGTGTAAGCCGGAATATATGGAAAGGACGAAATGGGAGAACTGTTTCGTCCTCTTGCGTTTTTGGAAGAAAAATTATATGATGTTTCTAAAAGACTTAAAGAGGTTTAAAATGGAACGACTATACGATAAATTAAAAGCATATTCCGAGAGCGATTTTTACGCATTTCACATGCCGGGACATAAGAGAAACAAGGCACTTCTTGGAATTGAACTCCCATACGATCTGGATATCACGGAAATCGATGGTTTCGATGATCTGCATCACGCAGATGGTATTTTAAAAGAAGAGCAGGAAAGAGCCGCAAGGGTATTTGGGGCAGAGGAAAGTCATTTTCTGGTAAATGGAAGTACTGCCGGAATTTTAAGTGCAGTGATGGGATGTACGCACCGGGGAGATAAGATTCTGGTGGCACGCCATTGTCACAAATCCATTTACCATGCAATCTATATGAATGGTCTTGTACCGCGCTATGTGTATCCGGAATTTGATATTTCCATGCATATGAACGGGGAGATCAGCAAAGAAGATGTGGCAAAAGCACTTGCTGCAGAGCCGGATATCAAAGCCGTTGTGATCGTATCTCCAAATTATGATGGCGTGGTATCGGATGTGAAAGGAATTGCAGAAGTGGCACATTCGTATAGGATTCCACTGATCGTAGATGAAGCACATGGACCGCATTTCGGATTTCATCCGGCATTTCCGGGGCGCGCAAATGATCTGGGAGCAGATGTGGTGATCAATAGTCTGCACAAGACATTGCCGTCCCTTACCCAGACAGCGATCCTGCATATCAATGGGAAATTTGCAAATCGTAGAAGAATTAAGAAATATCTGGATATGCTGCAGAGCAGCAGTCCGTCGTATATTTTCATGGCAAGCCTGGATGCCTGTGTAGATTTCCTGGATGGAAAATGTGAGGAAGCATTTGAACTTTATGTAGAGAGGCTGCAAAAGTTCAGAGAAGAGCTGGAACCATTACAGCATTTACAGATTCTCCGTACAGAACATTATGATATTTCCAAAGTTGTGATTTCCACAGTAAATGCAAATATTACAAGTCCGGAACTTGCGGACCGGCTGCGAAAAGAATATCATCTGGAAATGGAAATGACCGGAGGAACCTATGTACTTGCGATGACGACCGTGGCAGATACGCAGGAAGGACTGGACAGGTTAAAAGCTGCGTTACTGGAAATAGACGGTCAGCTGGAAGCAAAAACAGCCGTTTCCGGAAGCATAGAGATTTCCGGAGAGCTTCCTAGACTGGAGCAGTATTTTACACCGCAGGAGGCAGCAGACCGGGAAGAAGACGGAGAAGCAGAAGAGATTCCGTGGAAAGAAAGTGAAGGACACATTTCTCTGGAATACGCATATCTCTACCCACCGGGAAGCCCGGTTATCGTACCCGGAGAGCGGATCAGCCGGGAAGCAGTAGAACTTCTTTGCTATTATGAAACACAGAATCTCCAAATAGAAGGAATACAGACGGAAGGCAAGATAAAGGTATGGAAACATGAGTAAAATATATTATCTGATGGGAAAAAGTTCAACGGGGAAAGACACAATCTACAAAGAGCTGAGAAAAAGAATACCACAGTTAAAAAATGTAACAATCTATACAACCCGTCCACGGCGTGAGGGAGAAAAAGAAGGCGAAGAATATTTCTTTACAGACGAAACTGAACTTGAAAAGTTCAAAACAGAAGGCCGATTGATCGAAGAACGTGCCTACGATACAGTTTATGGAATCTGGCATTATTTCACCGCTGATGATGGACAGTTCAATTTTGAACAGAAAGATCAGGATTATCTCATGATCGGAACACTGGAATCCTATGAAAAATTGAAAACCTATTTTGGAAACGAAAAAGTAGTTCCACTTTACATTGAAGTAGAAGACGGAGAGCGTTTAACCCGAGCCCTCGCCCGTGAGAAAACCCAGAAAGAACCCAAATACGCTGAAATGTGCCGCCGTTTTCTCGCCGATTCCAAAGATTTCTCCGAAGAAAACCTCGCCCACGCCGGAATCACAGAACGCTACGAAAACACAGACCTTGAAGACATCCTTGAGAAAATCTGTAAAAAGATACTTGAACAGTAGAGATTTCAACACCCAAGCGAGACAGGCTCCGCCTGTCCATATGAACTTCTCATTGAGAAATTCATGAAGTTTATTAAATAAGATTTTATAATGTAGTGGAGTCAATATCCAGAAAAAAAGGAATCCATCTTCGGTATCAGCGCCTTTGCACTATGGAACCGAGACTTAATCAATTGTGGAAGCCATTGCTGACACAATTGATGCTTTCAAAGGCTCGGTGGAATGCTTAGTGCAACGAAGCAGATACCGAAGATGGATTTCGTTTTTTCGTCATATTTTCACGCTACGTATGACTCTAATTCAAGAAGTTCTCAATAATCACCCCTTCTGCTTCCTCTTCCGTCATTCCAAGAGTCCGCAGCTTGATCAACTGCTCATCATTGATCCTTCCGATCGCAGCTTCGTGGATAATAGCCGCATCCACATGCTTCGCATTGATCTCAGGAATTGAACTTACTTCTGCATGATCCATGATAATAGAATCACACTGAACATGTGCATGGCAACGGTTCTTTCCGACAGCCCTCGGATGGAAGACCTGTCTGGATTCGCCTTTTGCAACCGAACGGGATACGATCTGCGCAGAGCTGCCTTCTCCGAGCAGTTCCACCATCATATTTGAAGTAGCTTCCTGTTTTCCATGTGTCATCAGTTTTTCAATGACATAAAGCTTGGAGCCGGCTTCCAGATGTACATTATTTTCACGAACCGTAGAATCGACTCCTTTGATCTGAGCAGTATCCAGTGTAAATACAGAATTTTCACCAAGATAAACTTCGGTAACAGGATTGAGTACACGGGTTCCGGTGCCTTCGCCCTCTCCGTAATGCTTTTCTACATAGCGTACATTTGCATTTTTTTCCACATGGAAAGTATGAATACCATCATGGCGGCTTTCGTTACATCCGCTGTTGTGGATACCACATCCGGCAACGATAGTTACATTTGCACCTTCTGCTACATAAAAATCATTGTAAACAACGTCCGTCATTCCGCTTGCATCAACAACAACCGGAATATGAACTTCTTCGCCGTCTGTTTTTCCATCGATGAAAATATCGATTCCCGGCTTGTCCTGTTTTTTCTTGATTTTAATATGCTCACTGTCTCCGTGGCAGAGAGCGATTCCATTATGTCGTAAATTGAATGCACCGGACTGTGTAAAACCGGTGTCATCGATCTGTGCTAATACTTTTTCTGTAATTTTATCCAATAAAGTCATTGTATGTTCCTCCCCTGTTATCTACATTTCAGACAGCTGTAAGAATCGGCTGTCTTTCCTAATAATTGTGGAAGGATATCCGCAGTCTGTCCGATCGAAGCAATCTTTCCGCCTTCGATCACCATGATCCGGTCAGCCATCTGGATGATTCTCTCCTGATGAGAAATAAGAATAAGACTCTGTTTTTTCTCTTTGTGCATTTTTTCAAACTGTTCGATCAGCATAGAAAAACTCCAGAGATCGATTCCGGCCTCCGGTTCATCGAAAATACAGAGTTTGTGCGGCTTTGCGAGAACGGTTGCAATTTCCAGACGCTTCATTTCACCGCCGGATAAGGTTCCGTCTACTTCACGTTCAATGTATTCGTTGGCACAAAGTCCAACGGTACTTAAAAGTCTGCAACAGACATCTCTTGTCAGATCTTCTCCAGCCGCAAGTGATAAAAGCTTGCTTACCGTCATTCCTTTGAAGCGCGGTGGCTGCTGGAATGCGTAACCGATTCCGGCTTCTGCCCTGTGATTGATATCATAATCACTGATATCGGTTCCGTCTAAGATGATCTGTCCGGCACTTGCCTGATCAATCCCCATTAGCACTTTTGCAAGTGTGGATTTGCCACCGCCGTTCGGACCGGTGATCACCAGCATTTCTCCGTCTTCTACGTTAAAACTGATATTTTCTACAATGCTGCGTTCTATTCCGTTTTCATTCACCTGGAATGTAAGATTTTTTACTTCCAGCATGAGTTCATCCCCTTTCTGTGTAAGAAACTTATATAAAGTTTGTCTGGTTAAAAAATTTATATTCATAAATTGTATGATGTAAGTATCAAAAGAATAAATTGCGTAACAATAGAGCAATCTGATTACATCATTGGATACAGAATCTTTATATATTTATGTCTATTATAAAACATATCGAAAAAGTTGTCATCTTTTATTATTGAAAAGCATACCTGCAAAGCGAAATTCGCAGAATTTTCAGAAATAATTCAGAAAGACCACAGGAATTTGCTCTAGGTATCTGCATAAATTTATGTTATACTAATGGAATAGTAAGAAAGAAGAGGGTGATAATATGTCAGGATTTAAAGATGTCGTAGGACATAGCGAGATCATTCAGTATATACAGAACGCAGTTACAGAAGATAAAGTATCACATGCTTATATTCTGAACGGCGAGAAGGGATCTGGAAAGAAGATGCTTGCAGGTCTTTTTGCACAGACTCTGCAGTGTGAAAAGGGCGGAGCAGAACCGTGCTATGAGTGCCATTCGTGCAAGCAGGCAGTCAGCGGCAATCATCCGGATATTATCTGGGTAACGCATGAAAAGCCGAACAGCATCAGTGTAGATGATATCCGGGTTCAGATCAATGGGGATATTCAGGTGAAGCCTTATAATGGAAAATACAAGATCTACATTGTGCCGGATGCAGATATGATGACTGTACAGGCACAGAATGCTCTGTTGAAGACAATCGAAGAGCCACCTGCTTATGCGGTAATTCTGCTTCTTACAGAGAATGCGAACAGTCTGCTCCCAACGATCTGCTCAAGATGCGTTATGCTGAAGCTCCGTAACATTAAGGATCAGCTTGTGAAAAGGTATCTGATGGAGCAGCTTCAGGTTCCTGATTACAAGGCAGACGTGTGTACTGCATTTGCACAGGGCAATATTGGAAAAGCTGCTATGCTGGCAGGCTCTGAGCATTTTAATGAAATTAAAGATGAGGCAGTTCGTCTGCTGAAGAATATCGATACCATGGAACTCGGTGATCTGGTGGAAGCTGTGAAACGGATTTCCGCTTACAAGATTGAGATCACAGATTATCTGGACATCCTTATGATCTGGTATCGTGATGTTCTGATCTATAAAGCAACAATGAATATCGACAGACTGATTTTCGGTGAAGAGATCGACAGTATCAGGGAGCGTGCGAAAAAGAGCTCTTATGAAGGAATTGAGACAATTCTGGAAGCACTTGAGAAAGCAAAGGCGAGACTGCGCGCCAATGTCAACTTTGATCTTGTCATGGAACTTCTTCTGTTGACAATAAAGGAGAACTAGGGAATGACAAAAGTAATTGGAGTCCGTTTTCGGACTGCAGGAAAGATCTATTTTTTCTCACCGGGCAAATTTGAGGTGAAGCGTGGCGATCAGGTAATTGTAGAGACTGCGAGAGGAGTAGAATTCGGTAACGTTGTGATGGGACCGAAGGAAGTGAAGGATGAAGAGATCACCCAGCCTCTTAAGACAGTGATCCGCCTGGCGACAGAGGATGACCGCCGTGTAGAAGAAAAGAATCGCAAAAAAGAAAAAGAAGCATTTCAGATTTGTCTGGAAAAGATCCACAAGCATGAGCTGGAGATGAAGCTGATCGATGCAGAATATACCTTTGACAACAATAAAGTGCTGTTTTACTTTACCGCAGACGGGAGAATTGATTTTCGTGAACTGGTAAAGGATCTGGCAGCGGTATTCCGTACCAGGATTGAACTTCGCCAGATCGGTGTAAGAGACGAGACGAAGATCCGCGGAGGAATCGGGATCTGTGGACGAGAGCTTTGCTGCCACACCTATCTGTCTGAGTTTGCACCGGTTTCAATCAAGATGGCAAAAGAACAGAATCTGTCGCTGAACCCGACTAAGATTTCAGGTGTATGTGGCAGACTGATGTGTTGCCTGACAAATGAGGAAGAGACATACGAGGAACTCAACAATAATCTTCCGTCTGTAGGTGAGTCAGTGACAACTCCGGAAGGCCTGAAAGGTGAAGTACAGTCATTAAGCGTACTGCGTCAGCTTGTCAGGGTTATTGTAACTCTGGACAATGATGAGAAAGAAATCCGTGAATATCCGGCAGCTGACCTGAAGTTCAAACCGCGCCGCCGGAAAAAGGATGTGAAACTTTCCAAACAGGAAATGAAAGAGCTTGCAGCTCTGGAGAAAGGTGAAGGAGCGTCAAAGTTAGATGACAAATAATCTTAAGCCGGGAGAACGGCTCGATGATTTACAGATAAAAGGCTATGAGATCATCCAGAGCCCGGGGCGGTTCTGCTTCGGAATGGATGCAGTGCTTTTAAGTGCCTTTGCCAAAGTAAAAGCGGGAGAATGCGTTCTTGATCTTGGAACAGGAGCGGGAATTCTCCCGATTCTTTTGGCCGCAAAGACAAAAGGAAAGCATTTTACAGGGCTGGAGATCCAGGAAGAGAGCGCAGATATGGCGCGCCGGAGCGTCCGGCACAACCAGCTTGAGGAGCAGATCGACATTGTGACGGGAGATATCAAAGAAGCGTCACAGATATTTGGACACGGTTCCATGGATGTGATCACAACGAATCCGCCGTATATGATCGGTGGGCATGGGCTTGCCAATCCGGAGAGTGCCAAGGCGATCGCAAGGCATGAAGTCCTTTGTACATTGGATGATATTATCCGGGAAAGTGCGCGGACTTTAAAAGCCGGAGGCAGATTTTACATGGTACACAGACCGTTCCGGCTTGCCGAGATCCTGACGGCAATGTGCGAGGCGAAGCTGGAGCCGAAGCGGATGCGCTTGGTGTATCCATATGTGGATAAGGAGCCAAACATGGTTTTGATTGAGGGAATCCGTGGCGCGAAATCGCGGATGACCGTGGAGCCGCCGCTGATCGTTTATGAGAAAGATGGCAGTTATACACGGGAAATCCTGGAACATTACGGAATGACAGGGACTGGAAAGGAGTAACTATGGCAGGAACATTATATTTGTGCGCAACGCCGATCGGCAATCTGGAGGATATGACGTTCCGGGTGATCCGGACGCTGAAAGAGGTTGACCTGATTGCAGCGGAAGATACCAGGAACAGTATTAAACTGCTGAACCATTTTGAGATCAAAACACCGATGACCAGTTATCATGAATATAATAAGATAGACAAAGGACATGCTCTGGTGGAGAAACTTCTTGCAGGGACAAATATTGCACTGATCACCGATGCCGGCACACCGGGAATCTCAGATCCGGGTGAGGAACTGGTGAAAATGTGCTATGAAGCCGGAATTACGGTCACTTCCCTTCCGGGAGCCGCTGCCTGTATTACGGCACTGACACTTTCCGGGCTTTCCACCAGAAGATTTGCATTTGAAGCATTTCTTCCAACGGACAAAAAGGAAAGACAGGCAGTCCTGGGTGAGCTTGTAGATGAGACAAGAACGATGATCGTTTACGAAGCACCGCACCGTCTGGTGAGAACCTTGAGAGAGCTTGGAGAAGTTCTTGGCGGGGACAGACATCTGACTGTGTGCCGGGAACTTACAAAAAAGCATGAGACTGCATTTTGCACCACGTTTGCGGAAGCGGTTTCTTATTACGAGAGCAACGATCCGAAGGGGGAGTGTGTGCTTGTGATCGAGGGCAAGAGCCGGGAGAGCATTTTACAGGAAGAGCGTGCGAAATGGGAAGAAATGACGGTTCAGGAGCATATGGATTACTATACGAATCAGGGAATTGATAAGAAAGAAGCCATGAAAAAGGTGGCGAAGGATCGCGGAGTCGGAAAGAGGGACATTTACAAAGAACTGTTGTAAGGTTTTCGTCAATTTGTACACCTTCTTAAAAAATCTTTGTTCAACCCGGTCATAGACCGACGAAGTAAAAACAGATATACTTTATTTCAGAAACAAGAACAGCGACAGCGTGTGTAAGAATCGCACAAAGATTTAGGAGGAAAAATAAATGGCAAGCTTATCATTAAAGCATATTAACAAAACATATCCGAACGGATTTGAAGCAGTTAAAGATTTCAACCTTGAAATTGAAGATAAAGAATTTATCATTTTTGTAGGACCATCTGGATGTGGTAAATCTACCACACTTCGTATGGTTGCAGGTCTGGAAGAGATCACAAGCGGTGAACTCAAGATCGGTGACAAAGTGGTAAATGATGTAGAACCAAAAGACAGAGATATCGCGATGGTATTCCAGAACTATGCTCTGTACCCACATATGACTGTATATGATAACATGGCATTCGGACTTAAATTAAGAAAAGTTCCGAAACCGGAGATTGATAAGATGGTTCGTGAAGCAGCTAAGATCCTTGACCTTGAACCACTGCTTGACCGTAAACCAAAAGCTCTTTCAGGTGGACAGAGACAGCGTGTTGCTATGGGACGTGCAATCGTTCGTAACCCGAAGGTATTCCTTATGGATGAACCACTTTCCAACCTGGATGCTAAACTTCGTGGACAGATGCGTATCGAGATTTCCAAACTTCATCAGAGACTTGGTACAACAATCATCTACGTAACACATGACCAGACAGAAGCTATGACACTGGGAACCAGAATCGTAGTTATGAACGCAGGTGTTGTTCAGCAGGTAGATACACCACAGGTACTTTATGATACCCCATGCAACCTCTTCGTTGCAGGATTCATCGGATCACCACAGATGAACTTCCTTGATGCTGTATGCCAGAAGAAGGGTGACAAAGTTGTCCTCAAAGTTGGACCGGCTGATATTGAACTTCCACCGTCAAAAGCAAAGAAACTTATCGATGGAGGATATGAAGGAAAGACTGTTGTCCTTGGAATCCGTCCGGAAGATGTACATGATGAGCAGATGTTTATCACATCTTCACCGAATACAGTTATTCAGGCTAAGATCCGTGTATATGAAATGCTTGGTGCTGAAGTTTATCTCCACTTCGATTATGAAGGAGCTACAATGACAGCCCGTGTTGATCCTAGAACAACAGCAAGAACAGGGGATACAGTTACATTTGCATTCGATGCTGAAAAGATCCATGTGTTCGACAAAGAGACAGAAAAGACAATTACAAACTAAGATATGAAATTATTTGCCGGAGTTTCCGATTTTGGAGACTCCGGTTAAAATTTTCTTGACAATCGGGCTATTCGTGGTATATAGTTACGTTAATAAAGGGGAGTAACCTACGCAAGGGAATCCGCGTTTGTGGTGTCGTCAGTACGGTGGAAGCATCCGGTGCCACAAGAAAATGGTGAGACTTTTATTGCATTATTTGTTGTGCAATAAGGGTTTCTTTTTTTGTACATTTTTATCGAAAGAGAGCTTCGTTGCATAAGAAATTCAGGAATGTGAATACTCAGAAACAGGAGGCGGAAAGGATGAAAGAAATTTATCAGTCATCGGTAAAAGAAGTGCTTGGACAGATGGGAAGCAGAGAAGAGGGACTTACGATAAAAGAAGTGGAAAAGTCCCGTGAAAAATGTGGATGGAATGAGCTCGCGGAGGGAAAGAAAAAAAGTGTGCTGCAGATTTTTTTGGAGCAGTACAAGGATTTCCTGGTGATTATCCTGATTGCATCAGCGATTATTTCAGGAATTTTAGGAGACGCAGAAAGTGCGGCAGTTATTGTGATCGTCATTACAATGAATGCGATTTTGGGAACCGTGCAGACGGTAAAAGCAGAGCAGTCGCTTCAGAGCCTGAAAAAGCTTTCAGGACCGGAGGCGAAGGTTCTCAGGAATGGTACGGTGACACCGATTCCGGCAAGAGAACTGGTAGTTGGAGATGTGATCCTTCTGGAAGCCGGGGATTATGTTCCGGCAGACGGACGACTGATCGAGAATGCAAGTCTGAAGATCGATGAAAGTGCACTGACCGGGGAGAGTCTTGCAGTTGAGAAGAGCCTGGATGAAATCGAAGAGGAAGTGCCGCTTGGTGACCGGAACAATATGTTATTTTCGGGAAGCTTTGTTACTTACGGACGTGGAAAAGCCGTTGTGACAAGTGTAGGTATGCAGACAGAAGTCGGAAAGATTGCCGGACTTTTGAAATCAACATCTGAAAAGCAGACTCCGCTTCAGGTGAATCTGGAAGAGTTCGGAAAGAAGCTTTCGGTTCTGATCCTGGTATTTTGCGGAATCTTATTTGGAATCAGTGTATTTCGTGGAGAAAATATCGGAAGCGCGTTTATGTTTGCAGTAGCACTTGCGGTTGCAGCAATCCCGGAGGCATTAAGTTCAATTGTAACAATCGTCCTTTCTTTCGGAACGCAGAAGATGGCCAAGGAGCATGCAATCATTCGAAAACTGCAGGCGGTAGAAGGTCTTGGAAGTGTCTCCGTGATCTGTTCGGATAAAACCGGAACTCTCACGCAGAATAAGATGACTGTTGAAGATTATTATATAGAAGGCAGAAGAATCCGGGCAGATGAGATCGATATGGTAGATCCGGCACAGAGATTTCTGCTTGATTGCAGCATTTTATGTAACGATTCTACCAATGAAAATGGAGTGGAAATCGGAGATCCGACAGAGACAGCGCTGATCAATCTGGGAAGCCGCTATGGAGTGGAAGCTGCAGAAGTAAGAGAAAGTTATCCAAGAGAAGATGAGATTCCATTTGACAGTGACCGGAAAATGATGTCGACGCTTCACCGGATAGACGGCGAAAACCGGATGATCGTCAAAGGTGCGGTTGACCGTCTCCTGGATCTGACAGACCGGATCTGGACAGAAAATGGAATACGGGAGATTACAAAAGAAGATAAAGAAAAGATTCAGAGCCAGAATCAGGAATTTTCAATGGAAGGTCTTCGAGTGCTGGCATTTACCTTCCGGGAGATTCCGGAAGAACATCTGCTGACCGCAGAGGATGAGGACCATCTGGTATTTCTCGGAATGATCGCAATGATGGATCCGCCGAGGGAAGAGTCAAAAGCTGCAGTAGAAGAATGTATCAAAGCAGGCATCCGTCCGGTGATGATCACGGGAGACCATAAGATCACGGCAGCAGCGATCGCAAAACGGATCGGCATTTTAAAGGATTTATCCGAAGCCTGTGAGGGCGCGGAGATTGAAAATATGAGTGACGAGGAGTTGCGGGGATTTGTCCCAAAGATTTCTGTCTATGCAAGGGTTTCGCCGGAACATAAGATCCGGATTGTCCGTGCATGGCAGGAGCGCGGAAATATTGTATCGATGACCGGCGACGGTGTCAACGATGCACCGGCTCTTAAGCAGGCAGATATAGGTGTTGCAATGGGAGTAACCGGAACAGAAGTTGCCAAAGATGCAGCGGCGATGGTACTTACAGACGATAATTTTGCCACAATTGTAAAAGCAGTGGAAAACGGACGAAACTTATACCGTAATATCAAGTATGCGATCCAGTTTCTGTTATCGGGAAACTTCGGTGCAATTCTCGCTGTTTTATATGCATCGATCGCAGGACTTCCGGTTCCGTTTGCACCGGTTCATCTGCTTTTTATCAACCTGCTGACGGATAGTCTCCCGGCAATTGCACTGGGAGTAGAACCGCATACCAGTGATGTGATGAATGAGAAGCCAAGACCGGCAGATGAGTCGATCCTGACAAAGGATTTCCTCGCGAAGATCGGACTGGAAGGCCTGGTGATCGGCGCAATGACCATGGTCAGTTTTCTGACTGGATATCACCAGGATGGTGCACTTCTTGGAAGTACTTATGCATTTGGAACACTTTGCCTGGCGCGGCTTTTCCATGGATACAACTGTAAATCCGATCGGCCGGTGATTTTTACAAAGCGGTTTTTCAATAATAAATGGATGCAGGGCGCATTTGTACTTGGCGCAGTCCTGATCACGGCAGTACTTACTGTTCCGGGACTGCATCAGGTGTTCAAAGTAGAAACATTGAACTTTGAACAGCTTGGAAATGTCTACCTGTATGCATTTGCCTGTTTCCCAATCATACAGCTTCTGAAGTGGGTACGTGGAAAATTATCTGAGTAACAATATGGGAAAATTCTTACTGGCTGTAGGGGAATTACCCATAAATATGTTGTAGTAGAATGGAGAAAATAGTGGAATTTAGTAAATTATCGATGAAAAAAATCCGGGAACTGATCGTATTTACAGCGCTGATCGTAGTTGCATTGTGGAAATTTGATGTGGTTCTTGGCGTGATCAAGGCGGTATGGGGGATTATTTTCCCCTTCGCTCTTGGCGGTGCAATCGCGTTTGTGATCAATGTTCCGATGAGCTTTCTGGAGAAAAAATTATTTGGAAAGGCAAAAGAGAAAGGAAGTAAAGCGGCAGGAAAGCTTGCAAGACCGATCAGTCTTCTTCTTACGATCGTACTGGTAGTGGGGGTGATTGTGCTTGTTATGTTCGGTCTGATTCCGCAGCTTACGGCAACAATTGGAAGTCTGATGAACAGTATTGCAGAATTTATTCCGCAGATGCAGAGCTGGGTACGGGAATTTACGCACAATAACCGGGAAATCATGGATCTTGTGAACCAGGTGGAGTTCAATCCGAATAAGGCAATCCAGTGGGGGATGAGTATTCTCGGAAATGGTGCGGGAAATTTTATGAATACAACGATGACAGCGGTTGGCTCCATCGTCAGTGGAGTTACTACATTTTTTATTGCCTTTTCCTTTGCCTGCTATATTCTTTTCCAGAAAGAAAAACTGCATGTGCAGGTGAGAAAAGTGTTTTTCGCGTTTATTCCAAAACGAAAAGCAGAAGTGATTCTTGAAGTCTGTTCCCTGACCTACCGTACCTTCGCAAACTTCCTTACCGGACAGTGTCTGGAAGCAGTCATTCTCGGAAGTATGTTTGTAATTACATTAAGCATACTGAAAATGCCATATGCCCTGTTGATTGGAATCATCATATCCTTCACAGCCCTGATCCCAATCTTTGGAGCCTTCATCGGCTGCGTACTCGGCTGCCTCCTGATCTTCATGGTGAGCCCGAAACAGGCAATCCTTTTCATCCTTGTATTTCTGATCCTTCAGCAGATTGAAGGTAACCTGATTTACCCACACGTAGTCGGCAGCTCCGTAGGGCTTCCCTCCATCTGGGTCCTCGCTGCAGTCACCATCGGCGGCAACCTCCTGGGAATCGTAGGAATGCTCGTCTTCATCCCGCTAGTGTCAGTCCTTTATACCCTCTTCCGGGAATATGTGTATTTGCGTTTGAAAAAACAACACATCAAGAAAGTGACGAAAACTGAGGTAGAAGAGTATACTCAAGAAGAAATTGACAAAATGAAAGAACTATACGAAAAAGAGCACCCTGAAAAATGTCTTGAATAAGGAAGCAATTTCATACATATAAATGTATTGAAATCGCAGCAAAAGCCTGCAACTTTGAGATGCAATCTCAAAGAGCAGGCTTTTCGACTCCCCATTTATAGTTTGGCGGAAAAGTATGACTTGTAGAATGTCAGCCGGGCGGAAAATAAATTGTGTTCAAATTCAATTTTTTGTGCAATGGAGACGAAACTCAGGAATCGTGGAAGCCATTGCTGAACACGATTCTCGCTCTAAGAGGTTCGTCGGAATGGTTTGCACAACTTGAATTTGAACACAATTTATTTTCCACCCGGCGTCCCCTTTCCCAACGTTTCCCCCATCCAAGAAAGGAGAAAAAATGCTCAACTACCTGTGGTCGGGAATGATTCTTATTGGCATCCTTTTTGCCGCTTTCTCCGGCAAAATGCCGGACATCACCACCGCCGCCTTAGATTCCTCCAAAGAAGCTGTCACACTCTGTATTACCATGATGGGCGTCATGTCCTTCTGGACCGGACTCATGGAAATCGCAGAAAAATCCGGCATTCTGAAAACGGCAACCGTCCGCCTTTCCCCTCTGATCCATTTCCTCTTTCCAGAACTGCCAAAAGATCACCCGGCAGAAAAACCAATCGCGGCAAACATCATTGCAAATATCCTCGGACTTGGCTGGGCGGCAACTCCGGCAGGTCTTGAAGCAATGGAAGAACTGCAGAAGCTAGAAGAGGACCGCCGCCTTGGAAAAGCGACAGGACCGGTAAGAAAAAGAGGCGTTGCAAGCAATGAGATGTGTACCTTTCTGATCGTAAATATTTCTTCACTGCAGCTGATCCCGGTGTCGGTGATCGCCTACCGGAGCCAGTACGGAAGCGTGAATCCGACAGCCGTTGTTGGACCTGGGATTGTGGCAACGGCGGTCAGTACCGGGGCGGCGATTTTGTTTTGCAGGATAATGGACCGGAAAAGCTAGAATTTCTGTAGCTTTTTGTAACATACCTTGACTAAAGTACAAAAAAACGCTATAATCAATATCACGGCAAAGCTTTAAACCATTGAAGTTTAAACCGCTAAAGTTTAAAGCTGTAAAGCCAAAACGGAAAAAGTTTGTTCGAAAAGAACATAGATGGAGGTATGTTATTATGAAAGCAAGAAAATTATTAGCAGTATCCCTTACTGCGGCAATGACACTGGCACTTGCTGCCTGTGGCGGAAGTTTATCAGACAAAGAATCTTCTTCAAAGGATTCATCAGACAAGGTATATAAGATCGGTATCTGCCAGCAGCTTGAGCATGCAGCTCTTGACGAGGCAACCAAAGGATTTGAAGAAGCCTGTGAAGAAAAATTTGGAAAAGACAAAGTGAAGTTCGATCTGCAGAACGGACAGGGTGAACAGGCAAACTGCGCAACCATCGTAAACAATTTTGTGGCAGACAATGATGACTTGATCCTTGCAAATGCAACAACTGCTCTTCAGTGTGCAGCAGCTGCAACAAGCACGATCCCGATTCTTGGAACATCTGTTACAGATTATGCAACTGCTCTTGATATTTCTGACTGGACAGGATCAACAGGTATGAACATTTCAGGAACCTGTGACCTTGCACCGATCGATGAACAGGAAGCAATGCTTAAAGAGCTCCTTCCGGATGCAAAAACAGTAGGTATCCTTTACTGTTCAGCAGAACCGAACTCAGCATACCAGGCGAAGAAGTTTGAGGAAGCACTTGAAAAAGATGGAATTAAGTATAAAGAATACACAGCAGCAGATTCTAATGAAATCCAGTCTGTAGTGACAAGTGCAGTAGATGAGTGCGACGCACTTTACATCCCAACTGATAATACAATGGCATCTAACACAGAGATTATCAACAATATCTGTCTTCCGGCAAAAGTACCGGTAATCGCAGGTGAACAGGGAATCTGTGAAGGCTGTGGTATTGCAACTCTTTCTATCAGCTACTATGACATCGGATACAGAGCAGGTGAAATGGCTTACGATATCCTTGTAAATGGAAAAGATATCTCAACCATGGATATTGAAAGTGCACCGAATGTTACAAAGATGTATAACAAAACAATTTGTGACGAACTCGGAATCACTGTTCCGGACGATTACGAAGCAATTGAGGAATAATCAGTATAGAAAGAGGCAAGAACAATGTATTTAGCAGCTTTAGATCCGATGTCTCTTGTGCGTGCACTTCCGGGAAATGTAGCGCAGGGGATCATCTGGGGAATTATGGCGCTTGGCGTTTATATCACCTTCCGCATTCTGGATTTTGCGGATTTGACGGTTGACGGATCGTTGGCGACAGGTGGAGCAGTTGCAGTTATGCTGATCCGCGGCGGTATGAATCCGGCACTGGCACTTCTTTTCGCATTTCTGGCAGGTATGGCAGCCGGATTTGTGACAGGTATTTTACATACGTTTTTTGGAATTCCGGGCATTCTGTCCAGTATTCTGACGCAGATCGGACTTTACTCGGTGAATCTCGGAATCATGGGAAAATCCAATCAGGCAGTCAATGTTATGCAGTATAAATTGGTTGCATCTCTTCGTTATGTGACCGGCGAAGGAAGTGAACTGTTTTTTGTAAAACTGATCGTGGCAGCACTTATCCTGATCGCAATTATTTACTGGTTCTTTGGAACCGAGCTTGGTGCATCGATCCGTGCAACCGGATGTAATCCGCAGATGGCAAGTGCACAGGGAATTAATACAGGCTTTACAAAGGTTCTGGCGCTTATGATCTCCAACGGACTTGTGGGACTTTCCGGTGGGATTTACGCACAATACCAGGGAGCAGCCGATGTTAATATGGGACGTGGTGCCATTGTAATCGGACTTGCAGCCGTTATCATCAGCGAAGTTATTTTTGGGAAATTCTGTGCAGGCAGAAAAGCAGCCTTTGCATTTACACTTGGAGCAATCTTTATCGGAGCGATTATTTACTATATTGTAATCGCACTGGTATTGTGGCTGAAGATGCCTTCTGATTATATGAAACTGTTCTC
This sequence comes from Coprococcus sp. TM115-187, assembly GCF_027679115.1. Lineage (NCBI taxonomy): Bacteria > Bacillati > Bacillota > Clostridia > Lachnospirales > Lachnospiraceae > Coprococcus > Coprococcus sp. TM115-187. The sequence goes on from NZ_JAQEKS010000010.1 coordinate 64,715, forward strand.
AGCGGTAGTGGTTGCATGCTTCCTTGCAGTTCCGTACATGAAGGGTAAATATTTTACAAAGAAACGGAGGACTGCATAATGGGATATATGTTGGAAATCCAGAATATTCATAAAACCTTTAATCCGGGAACGATCAACGAAAAGGTCGCACTTAACGGAGTGAATCTGAACCTCAATCCGGGTGATTTCGTGACTATCATCGGTGGAAATGGTGCAGGAAAATCCACCACACTGAATGCGATCGCAGGAGTGTGGTCTGTAGACGAAGGAAAGATCATCATTGACGGAGTGGATATTACAAAGCTTTCAGAGCATAAAAGAGCACTTTATCTGGGAAGAGTTTTCCAGGATCCGATGACTGGAACGGCGGCAACCATGTCGATTGAAGAAAATATGGCGATCGCAGCCAGACGTGGTGAGCGCAGAGGTCTTGGATGGGGCATTACGAAAAAAGAGCGGGAGCGCTATAAAGAAGCCCTGAAAGAACTTGATCTTGGACTGGAAGACCGTCTGAGCAGTAAAGTCGGACTTCTTTCTGGCGGACAGCGTCAGGCGATCACTCTTTTGATGGCGTCTCTTAAGAAGCCAAAGCTTTTACTTCTGGACGAGCATACTGCAGCACTTGACCCGAAAACTGCAGCGAAGGTACTTGCCATCTCTGATAAGATCATTCAGGAGCATCAGCTTACTGCAATGATGGTAACACATAATATGAAAGATGCCATCGCGCACGGCAACCGCCTGATCATGATGCATGAAGGAAAAATTATCTACGATGTATCAGGAGAAGAGAAGAAGAATCTGAAGGTTGCAGATCTGCTGGCGAAGTTTGAAGAAGTCAGCGGCGGCGAGTTTGCGAATGACCGGATGATGTTGTCGTAGAGAATAATTTAAAAATGAAATAATAGTAGAAAACAGGAACGAGGTTTTACGATTGATGTAGAGCCTCGTTTTTTTGCACGTCTTGTTTAAATGTACTATTAAAAAACAGAGCAGATTCTGAAATACTATAAAATTATAGAGAATACCTATTAGTAATACAGGATAGAAATTATCAATTGGACTTATAAATAGAGTAGTAGTACAATAGAAAAAACAGCAACATGTCGAATGTCGACAATGTTATATTATTAGGAGGTTTACAATGAAGAAGAAAGTACTCAGCGCTTTACTTTGTGCAGCTATGGCAGTTTCTATGCTTGCCGGATGCGGCGGATCAAAGTCAGACAGCAAAGAAGCTGACAAGAGCGCAACAGAATCAACAAAAGCAGCAAGTGATACATTTACATTTGCAATCGGTGGGGACACAGGTAATACACTGAATCCGATTACTGCAGATGACCGATGGGGACTTATGACATGTCATATGGTTTATTCACCTGCGTACTATATTTACCAGGATGGAACAATCGACTGGATTCTTGCAGAAAGCATGGATGCGTCAGAAGATGGTAAAGTTTATACGATGAAGTTAAAAGAAGGATTAAAGTGGAGCGATGGAGAACCGTTAACAGCAGATGATATTGTATTTACTTTTAATTCTATTAACGATATGAAGCAAAATCTTTATGTAGGTGGGGAACCGATCAAAGTTGAGAAAGTAGATGATACTACAGTAACATTTACACTTGCAGAACCAAGTGCTTCTGTAGTAGAACTTCTGTCGGCAGAGACATTTATTGTTCCAAAGCATATCTTTGAAGGAAAAGGAAGCTTTGACGTGAATATGCTTGAAGATAAAGTTGTTGGATCTGGTCCATATATGCTTGAAGAATATAAGACAGGTGAACATCTTAAATTTGTGAAGAATCCGAACTACGCAAACGGAGAAGCAAATATTGATACAGTTGTATATAGAATTATTGAAAATTCTGATACAGCAGGTCTTGCACTTCAGAAACAGGAAGTAGATGCACTGAGCGTAACTGTTGATCAGGTTGACACATTTGAAGGTGATGACAACTTTAACGTTTCAAAATACAGCGAAGGTCGTGTTTCTTATCTGAGACTGAACTCTGTTGCACCGAGTATGAAAGACAAAGATTATCGTGAAGGAATCTTCAGAGCTCTTAATCGTGATGAAATCATGACTGCAGCATTTACAAGTGAAGATTATTACAAATTAGGATATACGTTCCTTCCGTACTCAAGCAGCTACTACACAGAAGACGGAGTTGAAAAGTGGGATCAGGATATAGATAAAGCTAAGAAGCTGACTGCAAATGGTGCAAAATCCTTAAAACTCTGCTATGTTGAGGAAAGCACAGAACAGAAAAATGAAGCACTTACAATCCAGGCTGAATTAAAAGCAGTTGGTATTGATGTTGAGTTGTGTGGTGTGAACCAGGCCGCATACATGAGTGCAGCTTATGATCCGGAATCTACAGATTATGATATGTTCCTTGGAGCATACGTAATGGGTATCGACCCGGATACATTTGCACCGCTGTTTGATTCAACAAAAGATGATATGATGAACTTCCACAATGCAGACATTGATGCAAAATTCAATGAAGCAGCTACAACTCTTGATGATTCTAAGAGAAAAGAGCTGTATAGCGAACTTCAGGTTTTGGTATCGGAAGAAGCACTTCAGTATCCAATGGGTACAAGTATGAAGACAGTTGTTACAACTGCCCGTGTTGGAGGACTTGATGATGCACAGTTCGTACCGATTTATACATTCGGAGATGTATCAAAATTAACTTTAAAATAATGGATGACGGGGAGGAGGGTTAATAAGCCTCCTCCCTTTTTTAGCAGAAACTATATTTGGAGGAAGAGGAATGAAATATATTGTAAAACGTATTTTACAGGCAATTCCATTACTGCTTATCATTACATTTATCTGCTTTATGCTGATCAATCTTGCGCCGTATGATGCAATTGATTCAATTACGACACCGGATATGACAAAACAGGAGATAGAGGCAAAGCGAGAAGCGTATGGACTAAATGATCCTGTAATTGTTCAGTATGGAAGATGGCTTGGGAATATCTGCAGGGGTGAATTTGGTTATTCACTGAGATCCAGAACAAGCATTTCTTATGATCTTAAGAGCAGAATTCCGTCTACGATCAAACTGGTGTTGCCGTCATATCTGACAGCTTTTTTACTGGCAATCGTATTAGGACTGGTTGCCGGAAGTCATAAGAATCAGTGGCAGGATAAGCTGATCGATGGAATCTGTTCCATCGGAATTGCGACACCAACTTTCTGGTTTGCGATGATCATCATGTTTTTCTTTGGTTATAAGTTAGAGCTGTTCCCTCTGATGGGAATGCATACGATTGGAAAAGAAGATTCTATTCTGGATTTTCTGCAGCATTTTATTATGCCGTATGTAGTTCTTACTGTTGGATTTATTCCGGATCTGACCAGATATGTGCGTGGCTCTACAATTGGGCAGCTGAAAGAAGATTATGTAATTGTGCAGAAGTCATTTGGCGCAAGCAAAGCAGAAATTTTGTTCAAGCATGTCAGCAAGAATGTCCTTCTTCCGCTGATTACCAAACTTGGTATGGCGCTTCCGATGCTTGTAACCGGAGCGGTTATTACAGAGACGATCTTCTCATGGCCGGGTATCGGGCCTTATTTTGTAAGTGCAGTACAGGCAATGGATTATCCGATCGTTATGAGTATTCTTGTGCTTTCAGGAACCCTTGTTATTCTCGGAAATCTGTTATCGGATATTTTATATTGTGTGACAGATCCTCGAATTAAGTCAATGAAATAGAGGGGGGTAAAGATGAAAAAGAAGAACAGAAGACTTGAGAATGTAAAATATGAGTTTAAACATAATAAGCTGGCTATTTTTGCGGCGGTATATTTGATTGCAATTATTTTAGTCAGTGTTTTTGTTGTATTCAGCAGTGTAGATCCGGATGCTCTTGACGTAGCGCATAAACTGCAGTCACCGTCATCTGCACACTGGTTTGGAACAGATGAGCTGGGACGGGATTATTTTATCCGTGTATTATACGGTGGACGTGTATCACTGGTTGTTGGGGTACTGGCGATGCTGACTTCGATTGTAATTGGTGTAACCGTTGGTATGGTAGCGGGCTATTTTGGCGGAATTGTGGATAATATTCTGATGCGTATTGTTGATGTGTTCAGTTCTATTCCATGGATCATTATGGTAACCGTTGTCGGACTGTTATTTAAGAAAGGTCTTGTATCTATTATTATTGTAATTGGTCTGTTCAGCTGGATGGAAATCGCCAGACTGGTGCGTTCGGAAGTGCTTTCTGCAAAAGAGAGGGAGTATGTGCAGTACGCAGATTTTATCGGAATTCCTTCTGGAAAGGTTATCATGTCACACGTATTTCCGACCGTATTTCCAACGATCATCACAGCAGCAACAGCACAGATAGCAAGTGCGATCATGGTAGAAAGTTCACTTAGCTTCCTGGGACTTGGTGTTGCGGCACCGATGTCCAGCTGGGGAAGTCTGCTCCAGAGCTCACAGCAGTATCTTCAGAAGGCACCTTATATGGCAGTTCTGCCGGGCATTCTGATCATTCTGACCGTGTATTCTTTCAATAAATTAGGGGATGTACTTCGTGTGTTTGTAGAACCGAGAATTACAGCAGGTGATAAAGATGAGTAAGAAGAATGTATTAAATGTAAAAAATATGAATGTTTCTTTTAAAAGTCATGGACAGGAAGTAAAGGCTGTAAGAGGAGTCAGCTTCAGCGTAGATCAGGGTGAAATCGTAGGTCTGGTTGGAGAATCCGGAAGTGGAAAATCTGTAACCATGAAAGCAGTTATGGGGATTCTGCCAGACAACGCAGAAAGAACTGCTGAGTCTATCTTTTTAAATGAAAGAGAATTAAAAGATCTGTCGGATGAAGAATGCAGAAAGGTCCGTGGAAAAGAGATGACCATGATTTTCCAGGATCCGATGACCGCACTGAATCCACTGAAGAAAATCGGAAGCCAGATCGAGGAAGTTATTATCCGGCAGAGAAAATGTTCTAAGAATGAAGCGAAAGAAAAAGCATTAGAAATGCTGAAGAAAGTAGGTATCCCGAATCCGGAAGTCAGACTTGGACAGTATCCACATGAATTTTCAGGCGGTATGCGCCAGAGAGTTCTGATCGCGATGGCACTTGCCTGTGAACCGAAGCTGCTGATCGCAGACGAACCGACGACAGCACTTGATGTTACGATTCAGGCGCAGATTCTGGATCTTTTACATGAACTGAAGGATGAATTCCATACTTCGATCATGCTGATCACACATGATATGGGTGTAGTAGCAACTGTCTGCAGCAAGGTTATCATTATGTATGGTGGTCTGGTGATGGAGAGCGGTACGGTTGAAGAAGTATTTTATGAACCAAAGCATCCATATACAAAGGCACTTCTGAAAGCAATTCCTTCACTGGATCTGAAAGAAGGCGAGCGTTTACAGTCTATTCCGGGACTTCCGCCGTCACTGATCGATCCTCCGAAAGGATGTCCGTTCGCGGAACGCTGTGAGTATGCAACTGAAAGATGTAAAAATGAGAAACCAGAGTATACCGAATTTACAGAAACACACAGAGCAATGTGCTTTTTAAATGAGTAAGGTGGGGAGATAGATGAATAAAGAAATATTAATATCTGCAACGGATTTGAAGAAGTATTTCCCGGTTCATAAATTTATGGGCGGTAAGCAGTATGTAAAAGCGGTAGACGGTGTAAGTCTTGAGATCAATAAAGGCGAAACTTTTGGTCTGGTTGGAGAATCAGGCTGTGGAAAATCAACACTGGAACGTACCCTGATCCGTATGTATGATATCACAGATGGAAAAGTAACCTATAAAGGAAAAGATATTACAAATGAAAAAGCGAAGAATCTGCAGTGGATGAAGGATGAAGTGCAGATCATTTTCCAGGATCCGTATTCTGCTTTAAATCCATTCTGGAATGTTCGTGAAATTATCAATGAACCTCTTAAAAAAGCCGGAATGGAAGAGAAAGAGGCAGAAGAAAGAATTGAGTATTTATTAAATAAAGTTGGAATGTCAAAAGCAGATATGGATAAATTCCCGTATGAATTTTCCGGTGGACAAAGACAGAGAATCGGAATCGCAAGAGCACTTTCAGTTAATCCGGAATTCATCGTATGTGATGAGCCGATCGCAGCACTGGACGTATCGATCCAGGCACAGGTTGTCAATATGCTGGAAGATCTGCAGAACGAATTCGGTCTGACGTATCTTTTTGCAGCACATGATCTTTCAATGGTACGCTACATCAGTACCCGAATCGGAGTTATGTATCTTGGAACATTGGTTGAGGTGGCAGAGAGCAATGAACTTTATACCAATCCGATGCATCCGTACACAAAGGCACTGCTTTCCGCAATTCCGATCGTGGATCCGTTAAAAGCAAGAGAACATAAAAGAATCCAGCTCAAAGGCGAGCTGCCAAGTCCGATGAATATCCCGGAGGGCTGCCGTTTTGTGACTCGTTGTCCATATGCGACAGAAGCCTGTAAAAACGGTGTCCCGAAACTCCAGGAGATTTCAAAAGGACATTCCGTTGCATGCCATAGGGCGAAAGAAATCTTGTAAAGAAAATTGACATAAAAGTGTAAAGATGCTAGTATAATAAATAGAAAAGGTGCTACCGATGACGGTTCGCCTGATATTATTTGGTTATTAAAAATAACCGCTCATGTTTTCTCAGGACGATGGGCGGTTATTTTTGCGTCTTGGAATCATGCTTTCCACGCACATACCCAAGACTGTAAAAAGTCGCACACAGTGAAATAGCACCTTGAACTTATGGTAACAAACATAAAGGAGAAAATCAATATAAAATAAAATGACAGAATTGTCTAATCCATCAACTGCAATTCATACAATTTCTTATACAACCCATCCTTCGCCAGCAGCTCCTGATGGGTTCCGGATTCTTTTATTTCCCCGTGATGCATCACAATAATTTTATCTGCATGCTGGATCGTAGAAAGCCGGTGTGCGACCATGATCGTAGTTCTTCCATCCATTAGCCGCGCAAGTGCCTGTGTGATCAGTGTTTCGGTTTCTGTATCGATGTTGGCAGTTGCTTCATCGAGAACAAGGATCTTTGGATCATAAGCAAGTGTCCGTGCGAAGGACAAAAGCTGGCGCTGACCGGCAGATAGAGTACTTCCGCGCTCTGTGACCGGCTCATCATATCCGTGCGGCAGTTTCTGAATAAATGGATCTGCATTTACAATTTCGGCAGCCCGTCTGACATCGTCCGGTGAGATTGCTTCATTATTCAGCGAGATATTACTTTTGATGTCTCCGGTGAAGATGAAGACATCCTGTTGAACCTGACCAATCGCACCGCGGAGCACATCCAGATCAATTTCATGAATATCAATCCCATCAATCAGGATCTGTCCCTTCTGGATATCAAAATATCTTCCGATCAGATTTAAAATTGTAGATTTTCCTGCTCCGGTAGCGCCGACAAAAGCAGCCTTTTCACCCGGATGGATTACAAAACTTACATCTTTTAAAATATAATTTTCCTCTTCGTAGGCAAACCAGACATGGCGGAATTCAATTTCACCAAGAATATTGACCGGAGCCGGATCGGTCGGAGATACGATTTCTGGTTTTACATCAAGAACACTGAAAATCTTTTCTGCGGAAGCAATGGAAGACTGCAGGGTTCCAAGCTGTTCGGAAAGCTCCTGGATTGGCTCAAAAAAGGAGCTGATGTAGGTGATAAACACGAACAGGGTTCCGAGAGAAAGACTTCCATTTAACACAGAAAGGCTTCCGGTACGGATAACAAGGATCATGGCAATGACCGAAACCAGATAGATTGAAGGCCGGAAGATCGCAAAAGTCATGATCTCGCGGAAATTGGCACGGTACAGTTCCATAGATTTGCCTTCAAATTCACTGTATTTCTCTTTTTCGCGTGCAAAGATCTGGATCAGCTTCATACCGGAAATATGTTCGGACAGGAAGGTGTTCAACTCTGTGATTTTATTTCTTGTGATCTGGTAAGCTTTTCTGGAGAGATGCCGGAAAACAAAAGTCAGGATTGCAACCAGAGGTAAAAGCAGGAAGGATATACCTGCCATTTTCACATTAATTGAGAGCATGACAACAGCGTAACCAATAATCTTAACAACGTTTTTAAAAAGTTTCACAAGAATGGTGGAAAACAGTTCGTTGACTGCTTCAGTATCGTTAGATACACGTGTTACGAGCTTGCCAACCGGTGTTGTATTGAAAAAAGAAAGTGACAGGCTGTGTATATGTGTAAATGTTTCTTCACGCAGTTTGTACACGATCTGCTGGCCCATCTTCTGCAAAAGCCAGGTGTCGGCAAGGTTCAGGAAAAATCCGCTAAAAAGCAGCAGAAGAAACAGGATTCCGGCTTTTAGGATCCCCTTAAAATCATTTTGTCTTAAAACCTTCAGATCATTGGAAGTAAGCTTCTGTGCACCTTCTCTGACATAATTTTTTAAAACAGATGTATCGGCATTTTGTAGTGCAGTACATTCAGAGCGGGTGAGATTTTCTGCCATGTAATAGTGATCCTTCCAGAGAAAAATCTGATAAAAGGAAGCAGAATCCGCCTTAGATACTGCCTGGTCGCGCGACAGTACAAGACCGTTCCAGTTTATAGCGTCCGAAGCGGAAACGTCGGCTTCTACATACGGATGATAATAACCGTTGATATACTGGTCGATTGCATTTCCGATGATGATCGGGCGGTAAAGTTCCACAGCAATGATAAAGAGAACCAGGACAGTTGCCAGGGTCATTACCCATTTATGCGGTTTTAGATAACTTAAAAGTCGTTTCATCTTATGGCTACCTCCTGTTCTCCAATGGAAGCTTCCAACTGTTGCTTTTCAAACATATCTTTATAAATACCATTTTTCTGAATCAGTTCGGTGTGTGTTCCAAGCTCTTTCATTTCCCCGTTTTCAAGTACCATGATCAGATCGGCATGCTGTACTGTGGAAATGCGGTGTGCGATCAGGATCGTTGTTTTCCCTTTACGATCGTCCCTGAGATTATGCAGGATATGTTCTTCCGTATCGGTGTCGACAGCGGAAAGGGAGTCATCAAGAATCAGGATCGGCGCATTTTTCATCAGGGCGCGGGCGATGGAGCTGCGCTGTTTCTGACCGCCGGAAAGCGTAACGCCACGTTCGCCGACGATCGTATCATAGTTGTCAGGAAAATTTGCAATATTATCGTGAATGCAGGCTGATTTTGCTGCGGCGATAATACGGCTCATATCCTGTGACTTTGTGCCGAATGCAATATTTGCTTTCAGAGTATCGGAAAAAAGAAAATTATCCTGTGGTACATAAGCAATATTTTCACGCAGAGTTTTCAGCGGAATTGTGTTGATATCATGGTCATCCAGATAAATCATGCCTGGCTCGGTGTTGTAAAGCCGGAGCAGAAGATTGACCAGAGTGGATTTTCCGTTGCCGGTGCGCCCGATGATGGCAAGGGTTGTCCCGGATGGGATGTCCAGATTGATATCATGCAGTACCGGAGAAGTATTTCCAAGGTGTGCAAAGGTCAGGTGGTTAAAACGGATATCCCCGTGCAGGGTGTCTAAAGTCGTGACAGAAGCAGTATCTTTTACATTTGTCTGTGCTTCCAGGATTTCCTGTACACGGCGGATGGATGCAGTTCCCTGGGAAAACATGACGGCAGCTTCCGAACAGGCGAGCATCGGCCATACCAGCATATTGACATACTGATTGAAAGCTACGAAGCGTCCGAGTGTAATCTGTCCGATCAGGGCGAGGTATCCCCCATAAAGGAGTGAGGCAAGACTGGAAAATCCGATGATCACATCCAGAAGCGGGATCAGGATGGCTTCCAGCTTTGCGATGCGCATACTTTTATCCATGGTGTCCTGGTTCTTTTTGGAAAAAGAAAGGATTTCTGCCTGCTTGCGAACAAAGGCCTTGATCACACGGATCCCGGAGAAGCTTTCCTGTACAAAGTCGGCAAGATTGGAAACACTGTCCTGACGTTCGGTGTAGAGGTTATCCAGTACCTTTCCGTAATGCATATAGCCGAAGCAGATGATGACCATCGGGATCAGTGCCAGAAGGGTCAGTTTTATATTGACATAATACATCATCTGGCAGACGACCAGGAGCGTCATGACTACGGAATCAAAGATGCAGATGACAGCAGGACCAAGTGCCATGCGGACCGCATTTAAGTCACTGGTAAACCGGGTCATCAGATCACCTGTTTTGTGGCTGTTGTAGTATTCCACATCCATAGTTTCCAGATGGGAAAACATTTCATTACGCAGTTCACGCTCGATAATACGTGCGGTTCCAAAAAGAAAATAACGCCACAAAAAACGGCCGACTGCAAGCAGAAGACCAATCAGAAAGATCCCAAGAAGACAGGTACGAATGGAACTCCAGGTAATGCTGCGCGCGGTAAGACCATCGGTAATGATACCGGTAAGTTTTGGAATAAATACACTTGCCGCATCTACAGCAAAAAGAGTAAGGATTCCGGCAATATAGCGATATTTGTATCGTCTGACATATTGCATGATAAAGGGCAGTGGTTTCATATCAATGCCTCCTGAAAATGATAATTTTTTTCTATATAAATTATTATAGAGGATAGAATCTGGGGTGTCAAAGATTCCGTCAAATAAACGGGAAATACTTTGTGAAACAGGGGGAATTTCGTGAAAACGACAATTGCAATTTAAGATACATTTTTCTATAATGACGGGAGGTAAAATGTTAATGAGATAAACAGAGGGATTATATGAAAACATTACAGAAAGATTTGACGACCGGGAATCCGGGAAAAATTATTTTTAATTTCACACTGCCGATCTTCATTGGAAATGTATTTCAGCAGTTCTACAGTATGGCAGATACGATTATCGTAGGAAAGTTCGTGGGAACCAAAGCACTTGCGGCTGTTGGAAGTACGGGAACGATCATGTTTCTGATCAATGGATTTATTCTGGGAATGACGGCAGGATTTACCGTACTTACAGCACAGAAATTTGGCGCGGGTGATATGAAAGCAATGCGCAAGACTGTAGGAAATGCCGCGATTCTGGCGATTATTATGTCTCTTATTATGACTGTGCTCGGAATGATGGCAATGAAACCGCTTCTTGGGATTATGAAGACACCGGATGATATTTTCAAGGATGCCTATGCGTATATTATGGTAATCTGTGGTGGAATTGCGGCGCAGATGCTATATAACTTTTTATCCAGTGTCTTGCGGGCACTTGGTAACAGCAAGGTTCCGCTATATTTCCTGATTCTTGCGGCGTTGCTCAACATTGTGCTGGATATGGTATTTATCATTGCATTTCACATGGGCGCAGCCGGTGCGGCATGGGCGACCGTGATTTCACAGGGGATTTCGGGAATCCTGTGTCTGGTATATATTGTGAAGGCGGTTCCGATCCTGCATTTACATAAGGAGGACTGGCGTCCGAGCGGACATCTGCTGAAGATCCAGCTTGCAGTCGGAATTCCGATGGCTCTTCAATATTCGATCACAGCAATCGGAACCATGATGGTACAGACTGCCCTGAATCTGCTTGGCTCCACACAGGTAGCAGCATTTACCGCAGCGAATAAGATCGAGCAGATCGTGACGCAGGCATATGTTGCGATGGGAACCACGATGGCAACCTATTGCGCACAGAATATTGGAGCAGGTAAGATCAAAAGGATCCGTCAGGGATTTAAGTCAATTACGATCATGGGAAGTATCTATTCAGTCGTAGTTGCGGCGATCATTATGACAGTTGGAAAATATATGACGTATCTGTTCCTGTCTGGGGATCTGACAGAAATTATGCATTCCGTGGATATTTACCTGAAATGCGTCGGTACTTTCTTTATTCCGCTTACAGTTGTAAATGTTTACCGGAATGGAATCCAGGGAATGGGATATGGACTGCTTCCGATGATGGCTGGTGTGGCTGAGCTGGTTGGCAGGGGCGTTGTTGCCATGATCGCGGCAGGGCAGAAGAGTTACTTTGGGGTATGTATGGCAAGTCCGGCGGCATGGATCCTGGCAAGTGCGTTGCTGATCGTGATGTATTATTATGTGATCCACCAGAATGAGAAGCGGTTTGCGAAGTATGCGGATGAGGAATAGAAAAGTTTTCTTTATAAAGCAAACGGAATGAATAACAGCTCCGGCGAATATACTTTTTAGTAAAGTGGTTCGCCAGGAGCTGTTTTTATGCGCCTTTTTTTATACATATCTGACTTTATTGTCCCTTTTATGATTTTGTCCATTCTTATATATGGAATTTTTGCAGGAGTGAATGTATATGACGCTTTTATTCAGGGGGCAAAGCGTGGATTTGGGACGGTTGTGCGGCTGATGCCGACGTTGATCGGATTGATGACGGCAGTGGGGATTTTACGTGTATCAGGTTTTCTGGAATTTATATCGGAAATAATTGGAAATTTGACGGAGCAGATTGGATTTCCAGGGGCATTGGTTCCACTTACGATTGTGAAAATGTTTTCGTCCTCTGCCGCAACGGGATTATTGCTTGATATCTACAAGGAATTTGGAACAGATTCGAGAAATGGAATGATTGCTTCAATTTCGATGGCGTGTACGGAAACGATTTTCTATACGATATCGGTGTATTTTATGTCAGCAAAGGTGAAAAAAACCAGGTATACTCTTGCCGGAGCATTTATTGCAACATTTGCAGGGCTTGTAGCGAGTGTGTGGCTGGCAGCACTTGTATAAATAAAAGTTGTATATAAAAATTATCGAATGTTGTATTCAGATCTTTTTGAAAAATGTATATATCGCACAATAAAAATGATTACAATTAACAAAAAATGTGCAAAATCTTGACAAAGAATGGAGAGAAACATAGAATATAGTCTATAGATGGTTCGAATCCAATTTTTATACGAAAAGGAGCAAAACATGAACGCAGCAGAAATTATTAAAAAAGAGTTGGATGCAATTTATATTGGGAATCTGAGCACGGTAGATGACAATCTTACACTCCCGGAGAACGGAAAATATGGTGCTCAATTTACCTGGGAGACAGGGGAAGAAAGATTTATTGACAATACAGGAAAGGTACATCGTCCGCTGCATGGCATGGGAAACCGTAAGGTTACACTGACGGTTACCGCAACATATGAAGGATGTAGTGAGTCAAGAGAATATGTGGCGACCGTATTGCAGGAAGCAAAAGAAAATATCGTAAAAGAAGTACGTAAAGTCGTTCTTAATGCACTGGTCGGTGAAAAAGCACATCTTCCGTCTGTTGTGATCGTATATACAGAAGATGGACGTCGCATGACAATGCCAGTGAAATGGAATACATATGAGCCGGCAAAAGAAGAGACAGTGGTTGCAGTTGCAGGTGTGATCGATGGTACAGAAAAGGAAGCATCTGCAGAGATCCATTATAAAAAGGAAATAGTACCAGTAAAAGGACCGGAGAAAAAAGTGGGTTATTTTCCACTTGGACAGGTTCGTTTGAAAGAAGGAACTCTTTATTATAAATACCAGAAGCTGATGGAAGAATATCTTCTTGGAATTGACGATGACCAGATGCTTTATAATTTCCGCAAAGCGACCGGACTGGATACAAAAGGGGCACCTCCGATGACCGGTTGGGATGAGGAAAGCTGTAAACTGAAAGGGCACACGACAGGACATTATCTGTCAGGTATTGCACTTGCATTTGCAGCAACCGGCAATCCAAAATTTTTAGATAAAGTCAATTACATGGTAGCAGAGCTGAAAAAGTGCCAGGATGCATTTGCGGCAACCGGCAAATATCACAGAGGATTTTTAAGTGCATACTCAGAGGAACAGTTCGATCTTCTGGAAGTATATACCAAGTATCCGGAAATCTGGGCTCCGTATTATACTTTGGATAAGATTATGTCCGGATTATATGATTGTCATGTACTTGCCGGAAATGAGACGGCAAAAGAGATCTTGGACTTGATGGGAGACTGGGTATATGACAGACTTTCCCGTCTGCCAAAAGAAACACTGGATAAAATGTGGGCAATGTATATTGCGGGCGAATTTGGTGGTATGCTTGGAACAATGGTAAAAGTCTATGAGCTGACCGGAAAAGAAAATCATCTGAAGGCTGCAAAACTTTTTGAAAATGAAAAGTTATTCTATCCGATGGAAGAAGAATGCGATACATTGGAGGATATGCATGCAAACCAGCATATTCCGCAGATTATCGGTGCAATGGATCTGTATCGGGCAACTGGTGATGAGATTTATTGGGAAATCGGAAAGAATTTCTGGAATATCGTGACTGGTGGACATACATATTGTATCGGTGGGGTTGGTGAGACTGAGATGTTCCATCGTGCAAATACAACGTGTTCTTATCTTACGGATAAGGCTGCTGAAAGCTGTGCAAGTTATAATATGCTGCGCCTGACCAGTCAGTTATTTGAATATACTCGAAGCGGCGATCTGATGGATTATTATGATAATACGCTGAGAAATCATATCTTGACATCAAGTAGTCATAAATGTGATGGTGGAACGACTTATTTTCTTCCACTTGGTCCGGGTGGCAGAAAAGAATTCTTCCTTTCAGAGAATTCCTGCTGTCATGGAACCGGTATGGAGAGCAGATTCCGTTATATGGAAAATATTTATGCGCAGGATGAAGATGCGCTTTACATTAACCTTCTTGTAGATTCCGTGCTGACGGACGAAAATGGAAAAACGATGATTGAACTTCAGAGTGTGGATGAAGAAGGTGTAATGGAAATCCGTTGCCAAAAGGATCAGAAAAAAGTTCTTAAAATCCATATTCCGGCATGGGGGCAGAAGGATTTTAACGTGTCTGTAAATGGAAAAGTTCTTGCAGATACAGCACTTCATGATGGATATCTGGTAATTGATGCAGATCCGAAAGCCGGAGATGTGATCCGACTGGAACTTCCAATGGAATTTCGTGTGTTGGATAACAAGTCTGATGCGGCATTTGTCAATCTTGCATATGGGCCATATATTCTTGCGGCACTTTCAGAGGAAAAAGAATTCCTTGCAGCACCGGCAGTAGAAGAAATTCATATGGTTGATGGAAAATTACAGTTTGAAGCGAATGGAATGAAGATGATCCCTCTTCCGGAAGTAGATATGGAAGCTTATCATGTATATTTTCATAAAGAATAAAAATAAGAAATAAAAAGCAGGAGTGTGCAGTTAAAAAATGTACACTCCTACTTTTTTGTCATATCAGTTATATCATACTTTTGCGAAGATAAGAGATTTAAATAAAATCTTCTTGACGGATTCTGCAAAACAGTGGATAATATTGCACAGTAATCACATGTGACAAGACAGTAGATTATACACTAAAAGAATGACAGGAGCAGGAGAAAGTTATGAAAGAGTTTCTAAGAAAGAAAAATATTATCTTTTCAGCGAAGCGATACGGAATCGATGCGCTTGGTGCAATGGCGCAGGGACTGTTTGCATCGCTTCTGATCGGTACGATCATCAGCACACTCGGAGAACAGCTTGGTATAGGAATCCTTGTAACAGTAGGCGGTTATGCGAAAGGAGCAACCGGAGCTGCGATGGCAATCTCGATCGGAGTAGCACTTCAGTGTCCGCCGCTTGTATTGTTTTCACTGGCGGCAGTCGGAATGGCAGCAAATGAACTTGGGGGTGCCGGAGGACCTCTTGCGGTTTTGGTCGTTACGATTTTTGCAGCAGAATTTGGAAAACTGGTTTCAAAAGAAACAAAAATAGATATTATTGTGACACCATTTGTGACGATCTGTGTGGGGGTTCTGCTTTCACTGGGATGTGCACCGGCGATCGGAGCAGCGGCAAGTACCGTAGGAACTGCGATCATGTGGGCGACTGAATTACAGCCATTTTTCATGGGAATTATCGTATCTGTGATTGTTGGTATTGCGCTGACACTTCCAATCAGCAGTGCAGCGATCTGTGCGGCACTTTCACTTACCGGGCTTGCAGGAGGTGCTGCTGTAGCCGGCTGCTGTGCACAGATGGTTGGTTTTGCGGTTATGAGTTTTAAGGAAAATAAATGGGGTGGTCTTTTTGCACAGGGAATAGGAACCTCGATGCTCCAGATGGGAAACATTGTGAGAAATCCGAGAATCTGGCTTCCGCCAATACTGGCATCCGCAATTACCGGTCCGGTCGCAACCTGTATCTTTCATTTGAAGATGAACGGTGCGGCAGTGGCATCCGGAATGGGAACCTGCGGACTGGTCGGACAGATTGGTGTGTACACTGGCTGGGTAAATGATATTGCAGAAGGAACCAAAGCTGCAATCACCGGAATGGACTGGGCAGGTCTGGTGCTGATCTGTTTTATTCTTCCGGCAGTGCTTTCCTGGGCGATTGCGATTCCGATGAGAAAATGTGGCTGGATCAAGGAAAATGATCTGAAACTGGATCTGTAGATTCAAGTGTAAATTATATAAAATGTGTTTGATGGGCTATCCTGTGGGAATGTTTCGGATTCTCACAGGATAGTTTTATTTTGTGTGAAATAGGATCAATCTAATAAATTTTTTTCCACCTCATCATATACGATCTTAAATGGCGCCGGTCCCACATCCAGTACCGCCCTGTGAAATTCTTTCTGGGAGAATTGATTTCCCAGGGCATCTGCCATCTCCTTTTTCAATTCATAAAATTTCAGGTATCCAATATAGTATTTCAGATAATTGGCAGGACTTCCAATGATCAGTTTGTAGACACTCTGTACTGCATTTGGATCATTGATCCCGTAATCGCTGAAAAAGCGGACTGTATCAGTTACAGACCAGCCGTCATAATGAATTCCCATGTCTGCAAGCGCATAAAGTCCAAGAATGACAGAACTGTTTTTCTGGAGAAGGGATGCTTCAGTCTTAGGGAGAGGTGCAAGGTAGTAGGACATCATTTCTGCATAGGTGGCCCAGCCCTCAACGTATCCGCCAAAATCAAGAATGCTCCGAATAGGATCCGGCTCAGAAGCAGAAAAATAGACGGTCTGGTACAGATGTCCGGGATAGCCTTCGTGAGCAAGGGTTGTGTAGAGATTCAGCCCTGAGGCGGTCTGCCCGTTGTTAATGTAGATGACATTTTCCGTTAGATTGTCAATGGCAGGGATCATATAGAAAGCTGGACTTAGATAATCCTGCATGGATTCCGGAACATATTTGACCTGGAAATCAACATCAGGAATTTCCGGGAATGTATCTGTGATTTTGGACCTGAGATCGTCCAGCATGGAATCAGGAGATGTCTGTTCCAAAACAGATGCCTGGGTAAGTGCTGCGTCAGCAGGGAAGAGAACCTTCTGCATGGCACTTAGATCTTCCAGTATCTGTGCCCTGGTCATCAGTCGCAGACGGGAAATGGACTCATTGCAGCCGGTAGTCTGACGCACCAGATATTCATAGTATTTTTTTCCATAAGGGAAATGGCTAAGTCCCTGTTCATTCATTCCTTTTCCTTTCAGCGATTTGATAGCGGTGATCAGATTTTGATAAGCGGGATAAATCTCTTCTGTTACAAGTTTCATATTTTCTTTCTGAAAAGAATCTTTTTTGTTTTCAGGTAAAAGATCCAGTGACGCGATCCGCTCGTTAAATGTACTGACCAGATAATTCTCTTTACCCATATCGATAAAAGACTGGCAGGTGTCCAGAACAGAATCAGCCTGGTAATCCGGCATAAAAAGACCGGAAGCAGCTTTTTTCTGCTCAAACCGGATGACAGAATCAAAATAGGAAGGCGTTTCTTTTAAGAGAGCCAGATAGGTTTCTACATCCTGTGTGTCGTAAAAGCTGTATTCCGAGAGCAGAACAGGCAGCTGCGTATGGATACCGGATACGGGGCCCAGAGGCTCCTGATAAAGCAGATAATCTGTCCCTGTGGATGCATTTTTAAGATAAGTATCCAGGATTTTAAAGGTTAGTGCATTTTCCGAAGAAAGAGTGTCGGGATCAAATTCCTGCAGAGAAGAGAGAACATTTCTGACAGAAGCCTTTGCAGCAACGGGATCAGAAGAAAGACTGCCGTATGTAGCCGGGATGTCCGCGATGCCATAGTCAGAAGGAGAACGCAAGGTATAGTGAAGGCTGATGGTATTTGCGGATACTTCTGTCTGGAAGAGACTACGTGTGAAAGTACGGAATTGCCGGTCGGAGGATTCTGCATGCAGGGAGCTCCAAAATGCATTGCCAGACAGAAAAGAAATCAGAATGACCAGCAGACAACAGGGAAGGATCAGAAAAATTTTTTTCCGGTGTTTAAGAATTAAATGAAACATAAAACTCCAGAAGAAATGATGTTGTTTCTATGTATATGATTTTGATTCTGGAAATATGTATCTCAAACGAAACTTTACAGAAATAAAACAAGTGTCTTGTCAGATGTAAAGTACGGTGCTATAATGGGCACTATGCTGAAAAAAGATCAGAGATGAGAAAAGAGTCAGTAAGGGAGGATCACGTTATGACAACGGTGGAAGAGATACAGAAGCTTAAAAAAGAGAAGAATGCTGTCATTCTGGCACATTATTATGTGCGGCCGGAGGTGCAGGAAATAGCAGATTATATAGGGGATTCTTTTTACCTGAGCAAGGTAGCAACGAAGCTCCAAGAAAAGACAATCGTATTTTGTGGCGTTTCTTTTATGGGGGAGAGTGCGAAGATCCTGAATCCGGAGAAAACGGTTCTGATGCCGGATATGACAGCAGACTGTCCGATGGCGCATATGGCAGATGTGGAGACGATCCGGAAGATGCGGAAAGAGTATGATGATCTTGCTGTTGTCTGTTATATCAATTCAACGGCAGCACTGAAAGAATACTCGGATGTCTGTGTGACATCTGCAAATGCAGTGAAGATCGTAAAAGAACTTCCGAACAAGAATATTTTCTTTATTCCGGATCGGAATCTGGCACATTTTGTAGCCGATCATGTACCGGAAAAAAATTTTGTTTACAACAATGGATTCTGTCCGACTCATGAACGGATGGAACCAGAGGATGTAGCCGAAGTGAAAAGGAGACATCCGGGGACACAGATCGTCGCACACGGAGAATGCCGTGCAGAACTTCTTGCGATGGCAGATTACGTGGGAAGCACATCAGGAATCATCCAGTATGTAACGGCAAGTGATTGTCAGGAATTTATTGTCTGTACAGAAGAGGGTGTGGGTTACAAGCTGAAGGAACAGAACCCGGAGAAGACATTCTATTATCCGGACAAGCTACCGGTATGTCCGAATATGAAAAAGAATACGCTGGAGAAGGTATTGCATGTTTTGCAGACTGGTGAAAATGAGGTTCACGTAGATGCAAAACTTCGGGAAAATTCCAAAAAACCGTTAGAGAAAATGCTTGAGCTTGCTGCAAAATAAAAGAACTGGAAAATCAAAAATAAGAAACAACAGGTGACCGGCTAAGAGAACCGGAATTGGAGGGATAAAGTTGGAGATTAAGACAGATGTAGTGATCGTTGGAACGGGAGTTGGTGGAGCGTTTTCAGCACTGAATCTTCCGGAGGATAAACAGATCCTTATGATTACCAAGTCAGATCTGGAAAGCAGTGATTCATTTCTGGCACAGGGTGGAATCTGTGTACTTCGTGATGATGAGGATTATGAGGGATATTTTGAAGATACAATGCGCGCAGGTCATTACGAGAACAGGAAAGAATCGGTGGATATTATGATCCGCAGCTCGCAGGAAATTATTCATGATCTGATTGGATATGGCGTGGATTTTGCCAAAAAAGACGGAAATCTTGCATTTACAAGAGAAGGTGCGCATTCCAGACCAAGGATTCTTTTTCATGAAGATATTACAGGGAAAGAGATTACGAGTAAACTGCTCATGCATGTAAAGAAACGAAAAAATGTACAAATACACGAATATACAACTATGACAGACATAATTGTTAAAAATGGAAGATGTGCAGGTATTTTAGCAAAGACGGCAAACGGTGAAGAGATGAAGATCTATGCACAGGATACGATTTTTGCAAGCGGTGGAATCGGAGGAAGATATCAGCATTCTACAAACTTTCCACATCTGACAGGAGATGCGCTTGATATTTCCAGGAAGCATGGAATCCGTCTGGAGCATCTGGATTATGTCCAGATCCACCCGACAACTTTGTATTCTTCAAAACCAGGGCGAAGATTTCTGATTTCAGAATCTGTCCGTGGAGAAGGCGCAGTTCTTTATAATAAAGACGGAGAACGTTTTGTAAATGAGCTTCTTCCGAGAGATGTGGTGACAAAAGCAATCCGGGAACAAATGGAAAAAGACGGAACGGATCATGTATGGCTTTCCATGGAAAATATTGATAAGAATACGATCCTGGAGCATTTCCCAAATATCTGTGAGCGGTGCCGGGAAGAAGGCTATGACGTGACAAAAGAGTGGATCCCGGTTGTTCCTGCACAACACTATTTCATGGGAGGCATCTGGGTAGACAGCGACAGCAGAACTTCGATGGAGCATCTGTATGCGGTTGGAGAGACCAGCTGCAATGGCGTCCATGGGGCGAACCGTCTGGCAAGTAATTCTCTGCTTGAGAGCCTGGTGTTTGCAAAACGTGCGGCACATAAGATTTCCGGAGTGGAAAATGCAGTAAATCCTGTACTGTTCTGTAAAGAGGCAATATAAAAGAAAAAGATCTGTTTAGAATGAGGAAAAAAGAAATGAATAAGATTACGATGACATTGAATGTAGACCATCTGATAAAAGAAGCACTGCAGGAGGATATTTCCAGTGAGGACGTGACCACCAATGCGGTGATGAAAGAAGCGGTGACCGGAGAGGTGCAGCTGATCTGCAAACAGGATGGAGTAGTTGCCGGGCTGGATGTATTTCATAGAGTATTTGAAATTCTGGATGAAAATGTGAAGACAGATTTCTATTGTAAAGACGGTGACGAAGTGAAAAAAGGAGAATTGATGGGGATTATTACAGGCGATATCCGTGCGCTGCTCTCAGGGGAACGGGTGGCACTGAATTATCTGCAGAGAATGAGTGGAATTGCGACTTATACACATTCGGTTGCAATGCTTCTGGAAGGAACAAAGACGAAGCTTCTGGACACCAGAAAGACAACGCCGAATATGCGTATTTTTGAAAAATATGCGGTCCGTGTCGGTGGAGGATACAATCATAGATATAATCTTTCCGACGGAGTGCTTTTAAAAGACAATCATATCGGAGCGGCAGGAAGTGTGGCAAAGGCGGTGGAAATGGCAAAGGAATACGCACCGTTTGTCCGCAAAATTGAGGTAGAAGTTGAGAATCTGGATATGGTGCGTGAGGCTGTTGATGCGGGAGCAGATATTATTATGCTGGATAATATGTCGCCGGAGGATATGAAGGAGGCAATCCGGATTATTGACGGACGTGCAGAGACAGAATGTTCCGGAAATGTAACAAAAGAAAATATTGACCGTCTGACGTCTCTTGGAGTAGACTATATATCAAGTGGGGCACTTACCCATTCTGCTCCTGTCCTTGACATTTCGCTGAAGAATCTGCATGCTATTTAAGCCGGTCTGGATTCAGTAAGAGTGAAGACAGGATTTGGCAGACAGAAGAGGAAAGTCTGTAATACGTCAGGCACAGAGCAGAATTGCAGAAAAAGGAGAGTTATATCGGGATGACAGGTTCCAGACGAAGAGAAGAGATTGTCAGCAAAATAAAGAGCAGTGAGGTTCCGGTACCCGGGAAAGAACTGGCGAAGGTATATGATGTAAGCCGTCAGGTCATTGTACAGGACATTGCGCTGATCCGTGCAGCCGGATATGATATCATTTCAACCAACCGGGGATATATTCTGAATGCACCGCATTCGGTAACAAGAGTGTTCAAAGTCAGTCATACGGATGAACAGATGGAGGATGAGCTTTGTTCGATCGTAGATCTGGGTGGCAAGGTGGTAAATGTAATGATCAATCATCGGATTTATGGGCATATGGAAGCGCCTCTTGATGTGGCATCGCGAAGAAATGTCAAAGAATTCATGGAAGGAATCCACAGTGGAAAGTCCAGTCCGCTTAAGAATATCACTTCCAACTATCACTACCACACAGTTGAAGCGGATTCGGAAGAGACACTGGATCTGATCGAGCAGGTATTGAAGGAAAAAGGCTATCTGGTGTCAAATACGCCTTGACAAGTTTCTGATATCTGTGATACGATTTTTCTGATATAGGAAAAGCGATGATGAAGAGAGTAGGTCTTTTGAATGTTTACAGAGAAGTCCCGCAGAGGCTGAGAGGGATGGCTGGAGAAGGACTGAAGATGGCTTCTGAGCAGCGCAGGTGAACATAAGGAAGCAACGAATCAGTTTCTTGTGCAAGCATGCGATGGGTTCCGCCCGTTACAGCGGCGAGTGCAGATATAGACTGCCAAAAGCAGCAGACTGTACCCGGTGAGATTCTTCCTGTGAGGGAAGGATGAAGAGAAGTGGTAACACGGTAATAATCCCGTCTTCTATATTTTATAGAAGGCGGTTTTTTATTTAACAGGAAGTTTCTGTTAAATAAAAGGCACTACGTGCCGGAGATGTGCACTTTTTTAATTTAAAGAAAAAGGAGATAAAGAATCATGGCAGACAAACCAAAATATTATATTACAACTGCAATTGCCTATACATCAGGCAAGCCACATATCGGTAACACATACGAGATCGTGCTGGCAGATGCAATTGCACGTTATAAGAGAAGTCAGGGATATGATGTTTTTTTCCAGACAGGAACTGACGAACATGGACAGAAAATTGAATTAAAAGCAGAAGAAGCGGGCGTTACACCAAAGGAATTTGTAGATAACGTATCCGGGGAGATTAAGAGAATCTGGGATCTGAT
Organism: Coprococcus sp. TM115-187; assembly: GCF_027679115.1. Lineage (NCBI taxonomy): Bacteria > Bacillati > Bacillota > Clostridia > Lachnospirales > Lachnospiraceae > Coprococcus > Coprococcus sp. TM115-187. The sequence continues at coordinate 87,597 of NZ_JAQEKS010000010.1, forward strand.
GAACACTTCTTATGACAAATTTATCCGTACAACGGATGATTATCATGAGAAAGAAGTACAGAAGATATTCAAGAAACTGTATGACCAGGGAGATATTTACAAAGGACACTACGAAGGAATGTACTGTACTCCATGTGAATCCTTCTTCACAGAATCCCAGCTTGTAGATGGAAAATGTCCGGACTGTGGACGCCCGGTACAGCCTGCAAAGGAAGAAGCATACTTCTTCAAGATGAGCAAATATGCAGACAGACTGATTGAATATATCAATACACATCCGGAATTTATCCAGCCGGTAGCACGTAAGAATGAGATGATGAACAACTTCCTTCTTCCGGGACTTCAGGATCTTTGTGTATCCAGAACTTCTTTTAAATGGGGAATTCCGGTAGACTTTGATCCGAAGCATGTTGTTTATGTATGGCTTGATGCACTTACCAACTATATCACTGGTATCGGATATCACTGTGATGGTGAAAGCGATGAAATGTTCAATAAGAACTGGCCGGCAGACCTTCATCTGATCGGAAAAGATATCATCCGTTTCCATACGATTTACTGGCCGATCTTCCTGATGGCACTTGGACTTCCGCTTCCGAAGCAGGTATTTGGACATCCGTGGCTTCTTCAGGGCGATGGAAAGATGAGTAAATCAAAAGGAAATGTACTCTATGCAGATGAACTCGTAGATTTCTTTGGCGTAGATGCGGTCCGTTACTTCGTGCTGCATGAAATGCCGTTTGAAAATGATGGCGTAATCTCCTGGGAGCTGATGGTAGAGAGACTGAACTCCGATCTTGCCAATACACTGGGTAACCTTGTAAACCGTACTATTTCTATGACAAATAAATACTTTGGCGGAACTGTGACAAATAAAGGTGTTACAGAAGAAGTAGATGCAGATCTGAAAGCTGTAACAGAAAATACGCCGAAGCTCGTAGAAGCAAAAATGGAAGAACTGCGTGTAGCAGATGCGATTACAGAAATCTTCAGTTTGTTTAAACGCTGTAACAAATATATTGATGAGACCATGCCTTGGGCACTTGCAAAGGATGAAAGTAAGAAGGACCGTCTGGAGACAGTACTCTGGAATCTGATCCAGAGTATTTCCGAAGGTGCAAAACTTCTGGAATCCTTCATGCCGGAAACAGCTGAAAAGATCCTGGCACAGCTTGGTGGCGGACATGTGGTAGAAAAACCGGAAATCCTGTTCCAGAGACTCGACCTGGAAGAAGTCATGAAAAAAGTAGAAGAGCTTCATCCAAAGGTTAAAGAAGAAAAGGAAGAGGAAGAAGAAGGAATCGACATCGAAGCAAAACCGGAGATCACTTTTGAAGATTTTGAAAAGATGCAGTTCCAGGTAGGTGAGATCATTTCCTGCGAAGCAGTCAAGAAATCCAAGAAGCTTCTCTGCTCCCAGGTTAAAATCGGAAGCCAGGTAAAACAGATCGTTTCCGGAATCAAAGCACACTATACACCGGAAGAAATGGTAGGTAAGAAGGTTATGGTTCTTGTGAACCTGAAACCTGCAAAACTCGCCGGAGTGCTTTCAGAAGGTATGCTGCTCTGCGCAGAAGATGCAGATGGTAATCTTGCGCTGATGACACCGGAGAAGAAGATGCCGGCAGGAGCAGAGATCTGTTAATTAAATGATTGGATAAATAAAAACGAGGAGAAGAATCCAGGATCTGGAAACTTCTCCTCAATTTTTAATGTTGAGAATTGTCTGATTTTTTTTCATCTGTGATACTTTCTTCGCTGTTCAGCTTTGATTCTAAACCTGTATTCTTTTCTTTCAGTGTGGCAAGCTGGTGATTCAGCTCCAGATTTTGTGAGTACAGTTTTTTGTTCGACTGTTTGAGTGTATGTATTCTGCACATCGAAAAAATAAGGAGAATAGCAAGTACAATAAGAGTAACATCTTTCCACATTATTTTATTTTTCATAAACCTTTCCCTCCCGTTGTATCCTTTTTGCTGTGTAATAATTATACATCAAACCCGAAAATTTACCACTGGCAAAGTGCTATATTTTGTAGAACAAATAGAGCGAAAATTAGTGAAAAAGAAAAGAACCGGATAATTTCCGATTCTCTTCTTTTGCAAGCAATCTTTAAGTTTACAGAATATCAATATATTCTCCGGCAAGTGCTTTGTTCATACTTCTTACAGCACAGAATTTTCCGCACATACTGCAGGTATCGCTGTGGTCGTCTTCTGGTTTACGACTGTCACGGATTGCCTTTGCTGTTTCAGGATCGAGAGCGCAGGCGTACTGTGCATCCCAGTCAAGAACACGGCGTGCATCTGCCATCTTGTCATCGATATCACGTGCATGCGGGATACCTTTTGCAATATCAGCGGCATGGGCTGCAATCTTAGAAGCAATGATTCCCTGTTTGGTATCTTCTACGTTTGGAAGAGCAAGGTGTTCTGCCGGTGTAACGTAGCAAAGGAAAGCAGCTCCGCTCATAGCGGCAACAGCTCCACCGATGGCAGCTGTGATATGGTCATATCCAGGAGCGATATCAGTAACAAGAGGTCCAAGTACATAGAACGGTGCGCCCATGCAGATACTCTGCTGTACTTTCATGTTGGCAGCAACCTGATCCAGCGGCACATGTCCAGGTCCTTCTACCATAACCTGTACATTATGATCCCATGCACGTTTGGTCAGTTCTCCGAGGCGGACAAGTTCTTCAATCTGGCATACATCTGTTGCATCAGCAAGACATCCCGGACGGCAGGCATCACCAAGAGAAATAGTTACATCATATTCTTCGCAGATGTCGAGAATTTCATCGTAATGCTCATAGAATGGGTTCTCTTCTCCGGTCATGCACATCCATGCAAAGACAAGACTTCCGCCACGGCTTACAATGTTCATTTTACGTTTATGTTTTTTGATCTGTTCGATGGTTTTTCTTGTGATTCCACAGTGAAGTGTGACGAAGTCCACGCCATCCTCAGCATGAAGACGGACAACATCAATAAAATCCTGTGCAGTAAGAGTTGCCAGGTCTCTCTGATAATGAATAACACTGTCATAGACCGGTACAGTTCCGATCATAGCCGGGCACTCGTGTGTCAGCTTCTGACGGAATGGCTGGGTATTACCGTGGCTGGAAAGATCCATAATTGCTTCTGCACCGAGATTAACGGCACTCATAACTTTCTGCATTTCAATATCATAATCTTTGCAGTCGCGGGAAACGCCTAAGTTGACATTGATCTTGGTACGGAGCATACTTCCGACACCTTCCGGGTCAAGGCAGGTATGGTTCTTGTTGGCACAGATAGCAACCTTGCCTTCTGCGACAAGCTGCATCATCTTTTCAACAGGCATATGTTCCTTTTTTGCTACGGTTTCGATTTCCGGAGTCAGAATTCCTTTTCTGGCAGCGTCCATCTGGGTTGTGTAATTTCTCATGTTGTTTTGCCTCCGTTTCTTATTGGTTTGTGAGTATCACAAAAATCTGGCGTCAGCAAAACACGGACAGCGTACACGAAAAAAACCAGACACAGCCTGATGGGTACACTTCCAGTTCGGAATGATAGAATTGCTAACGCCTTTGTCGGAAAATTTCCGGCAATGAACAGGATTTTATTTGAAAATCTCTGCCTTTTATTACGCGATACAAGGTGGTGTCCCCGGTGTAACGCGGTTTCATTTACAGCAGAGTGCTGTAAGAATGAATGATGATTATGCTTCTTTGATCTGTGACATAACGCCGCCTTTTTCCAGAACTGTGATCAGGATGAAAGCAAGGATGCTTCCTGCGACAGTGGAAATAAGGAATGGAACGACATAAACGAAAAGTCCTGCCGGCGCAATTCCCATCAGATACAAAGCAACCGGATAAGCGGCAAGTGCGCCAAGGAATCCGGTTCCGATCGCTTCGGCAAGGCAGGTAAGACTTAAGATGTGGCATTTTTTGTAGACAAGACCACAGCATAAAGCACCGACCATGCTTCCAGGGAAAGCCATAAGGCTTCCGAGGCCGAGCAGATTGCGGAGTAAACTTGCACAGAATGCAATGCCGACGCCCCATGCAGGACCAAGTGTTACGGCGGCAAGAATGTTGACCATATGCTGTACCGGAGCGCATTTGCTTCCGACAACCGGTACACTGATAAAGCTTCCGACGATTGCAAGCGCGGTGAGAACACCGGCAAGTGCGAGTTTCTTTGTTGTATTATTTTGTTTCATAGTAGAGTTCTCCTTCCTTTTAAATAAAAAAGGAACTCCACACCTGAGTGGAGTTCCTGCTGTCCGTAATCACGGAACACGTTGTCAGCGTGTTCTGATCTGTCATGTAAAAAAATAAGAGATGCGGAGGCATCTCTATCAAATACATGGTATACATTCCCTCCGTTGGCATTATCCAAATCAGGTTACAGGTCGGGACAGATAAAATCCCCTCTCAGCCAGTTATCTCCAGCTCCCTGGTACATATGAACTTGTACAAGTAGAATTATAGCGCGGCAAGCCGGATTTGACAAGAGGAAATGAAAAAGTATCTCAGAAAAGACATTGTGCAGTTACTGTTCACTCCCGTGTCAATCACTCCGCTGATTGACACGGAGGATGCATGTTTTGGCTTGAATGCATCTCGCCCCATCGCCAAAGGCGATTTAAAATGGCGAGATGCGTTGCTGGTCGCACATCGTGTGAACAGTAACATTGTGCAGAATCAGAGTACATTTTTGTACAATAAAAGACGGACAGAAAGTTCTGCCCGTCCGGAATTTCATTACCGTCTTATGTAGAATACAGCAGAGATTAGCTGAGCTCTACCTTTAAAGCATCTTCCGGTTTGAATTCATTGTAAAGGTCATAGATGTTGTGACCAGTAGACTCGCTGAGGACACGACCTTCCAGAGAGTAGCAGCGGATGAAACGCTTTTTGTCGATTGCTGACCAATGCTCTACATCCCAGCTCATGTATCCGTCTTCATCAGACTTCTTTTCTTTCAGGTATACATCAACCTGGCGTCCGTCTACCATAATGTCTACAAGTTTCTTTGTGTCGGCTTCCAGCTCGACATTGTTTACAGTGTCAAATACTTTCATTTTAAAATCCTCCTATAATATCTGATCAGAATCTTCAGAAATATATTCCCCATACATTTGCAGATGTGATCTATTTGCACTATCTATAGTATACATAGAAGAAACCGGATAAGCAAGTAAAAAAGTGACTATTCAGCGGCTAAGAATGTGTGGTATACTTAGAACATCTGAGAGCAGTCAGTAAAAAGAAAGCGAGACGAGGAAAATGATATTTGATACACATGCACATTATGATGATGAACAGTTTGACGGGGATCGGGATGAGCTTTTAAAATCTATGCCGGATCTTGGAGTTGGAACGATCGTGGATGTAAGTGCGACTTATGAATCCTGTGAGAAGGTTTTGGCACTTGCCGGAAAGTATCCATATGTTTATGCTGCAATCGGTGTGCATCCGGATGAGGTTGGAGAACTTAACGAAGATAAGATCCAGCACATGAAAGAACTCTGCCGTAACAAAAAAGTGGTTGCAGTCGGAGAGATCGGTCTGGATTATTATTGGGATAATGAATCACATGAGATACAGCAGAAGTGGTTTATCCGCCAGCTGGAGCTTGCGGGAGAAGTAAAGAAACCAGTAATCATCCACAGCAGGGAAGCTGCCGCAGATACCATGTATATCATGAAAAATTATGCACAGGGGCTTGGCGGAGTTATTCACTGCTATTCCTATTCGCGTGAAATGGCTGAAGAATATGTGAAGATGGGATTCTATATTGGAATCGGCGGAGTCGTCACATTTAAGAATGCAAAGAAATTAAAAGATGTCGCAACTGCGATCCCGATCGAGAAGATCGTGCTGGAGACAGACTGCCCGTATATGGCACCGGAGCCGTACCGTGGCAAACGGAATCAGTCTTCTTATATCCGGTATGTGGCTGAGAAAATTGCAGAGTTAAAAGAGATGAGTCCGGAAGAAGTGATCGCTGTGACAGAGAAAAATGCGAGAGATCTGTACGGCATCTAAGACGCAGGCAATGAATAATCAGGAGAATAACAGATGAAAACACCTACACTTGGAAATCCGCAGAATACCATTGAGGTTCTGCAAAAATATAATTTTAATTTTCAGAAAAAATTTGGACAGAACTTTCTGATCGATGAGCATGTGCTGGATAAGATCATTCGTGCAGCCGAGATCACAAAGGATGATTACGTGTTGGAGATCGGCCCTGGAATCGGGACGATGACACAGTACCTTGCCTGTGCGGCAAGAGAAGTAACTGCAGTTGAGATAGACCGTGCGCTGATTCCAATTCTTGAAGACACGCTGAAAGAATATGACAACGTATCGATCATCAATGAAGATATCCTAAAGGTGGATATTGCAGCACTTGCAAAGGAGAAGAACGGAGGACGGCCGATCAAGGTGGTTGCGAATCTTCCATATTATATAACGACACCGATCATCATGGGCTTATTTGAAAGCCATGTGCCGCTTGAGAGTATTACGGTTATGGTACAGAAAGAAGTGGCTGACCGTATGCAGGTAGGGCCGGGAACAAAGGATTATGGTGCACTTTCACTTGCTGTACAGTATTATGCAGAGCCGTATATTGTTGCAAATGTACCCCCGAACTGTTTCATGCCGCGTCCGGCAGTCGGATCAGCAGTAATCCGCCTGACAAGACATCAGAAGCCTCCGGTAGAGGTTATGGATGAAAAACTGATGTTCCGTCTTATACGGGCATCCTTTAATCAGAGGAGGAAGACTTTGGCGAATGGTCTTAAGAATTCAGGAGAGCTGAATCTTTCGAAGGAAGTCGTTACTGCTGCGATAGAGAAACTCGGAAAAGGAAGCAGTGTCCGGGGAGAAGCACTGGATCTGGAAGAATTTGCCAGACTGACTAATATTATAAAGGAGGAAATGGAGCATGAGGTATGAAATCAAGGGTGATACCCTTCCGGTAGTGATCTGCCATCTGGAAGCTGGCGAGAGGATGATCACAGAGCGGGGATCCATGGCATGGATGTCTCCGAATATGAAGATGGAGACTTCGACAAATGGAGGATTTGGAAAAGCATTTGGAAGAATGTTCTCTGGAGAAGCGATGTTCCAGAATATCTATACCGCACAGGGCGGGAATGGACTGATCGCATTTGCATCCAGCTTTCCGGGGTCGATCAAGGCATTTGAAATCGGACCGGGGCAAGAATATATTTTTCAGAAAAAAGCATTCCTTGCTGGCGAACCTGGAGTAAATATATCTGTTCATTTTCACAAGAAAGTGGCTTCAGGACTATTTGGAGGAGAAGGATTTATCTTGCAGAAGGTATCCGGAAATGGAATTGTATTTGCAGAATTCGATGGACATGTGGTAGAATACGAATTACAACCGGGTCAGCAGATCGTGATTGATTCCGGTTATCTGGCAGCGATGAGTGTAACATGCCAGATGGATATCCAGACTGTGCCGGGACTTAAGAATATTGTCTTTGGCGGAGAAGGATTATTTAATACGGTTATTACAGGACCGGGACATGTATGGCTTCAGACAATGCCGATCAGCAGTGTGGCAGATTCATTGAGACCATATTTTCCAACAAGTAGTAAGTAGTTTACAAATAAGAAGAAGGGACGGGGGACGATGCTAAAAGTGCGTGTTTCCGTCCTTCATTCATACTTTCTGCAGTATTTGCAGAGCCTTTAACAGAAAGGAGTAGATGTATGACAAATTCAGTGAACAGTGCGAAAGATCTGGATAGCATTCTGTTTGATATTTCGCCGAAAATCAAGGAACTTGCCGGATTATGTGAAGCGAATACCGGGATCGACAAAGAACTTTTTGTAAAGCATGATGTAAAAAGAGGTCTCCGTGATGTAAACGGAAAAGGAGTCCTTGCGGGACTTACCAACATTTCCGATGTATGTGCCAAAAAGATTGTAAATGGCGAAGAAGTTCCGTGTGCCGGTAATTTGTATTATCGAGGCTATAACATCAAGGATCTGGTTCGTGGATTCCTGGATGCGGATCATTTTGGATATGAAGAAATTGCATATCTGCTTCTTTTTGGTGAACTTCCGACGGTTGTACAGTTGGATGGGTTTCATGAGACACTGACGGAGAGAAGGACACTTCCGCCAAATTTTGTGCGCGATGTTATTATGAAGGCACCGAGCCATGATATGATGAACAATATTTCAAGGGCGATTCTGAATCTGTATTCTTACGATGAAAAAGCTGATGATACTTCAATCCCGAATGTTCTCAGACAGTGTCTGAACCTGATCAGTGAATTTCCGATGCTGATGGTCTACGGATATCATGCATACAATTATCGTCAGGGTCAGGATATGTACATCTATGCACCGGATCCGCAGAAGTCCACCGCGGAAAATATTCTGATGATGCTTCGTGAAGACCGACAGTATACGGAGCTGGAAGCAAGGATCTTGGATATGGCACTTGTGCTGCATATGGATCATGGTGGTGGAAATAACTCTACATTTACTACCCACGTTGTCACTTCGTCCGGAACAGACACCTATTCTACAATTTCTGCTGCAATGGCATCGTTAAAAGGTCCGAAGCACGGCGGTGCGAACATCAAAGTGACGCAGATGTTTGCTGATATGAAAGAAGAGGTCAAAGACTGGGAAGATGACGATGAGGTAAGAGCATATCTGGAAGGTCTGCTTGCAAGGGAGAGGTTTGATAAAAAAGGTCTGATCTATGGAATGGGTCATGCGATTTATTCAGTATCTGATCCACGTGCTGAGATTTTCAAGAAATTTGTGGCTCAGCTTGCACATGAAAAAGGATACGATAAAGAATACGCACTTTATGAGAAAGTGGAACATATGGCACCGGAAATCATTGCCGAAAAAAGAAAGATGTATAAAGGAGTAAATGCAAATGTCGATTTTTACAGCGGACTGGTTTACCATATGCTTGGAATTCCGGAGCAGCTTTATACGCCGATCTTTGCCGCAGCGCGAATCGTTGGATGGAGTGCACATCGTCTGGAAGAGCTGATCAATGTGGATAAGATTATTCGTCCGGCATATATGCCACTGGCAGAGTATAGAGAATATAAAAATTTAAATGACCGATAGTGTTGACAAACTGCTATGTAGTATGTAAAATAAAGAAACAACTGATATGTTCAAATGACATATCAGACATTTCAAAGAGACATTTCTCAAATTGTACGATATTGTGTAAACTAGACATCAGGAAAAAAGACTTGCGGAGGGTTGACCTATTATGGTACAGAGGAATATACGTTTTATGACTACAGGACAATTGATGACTTTTTGTAATGTTTGCCAGAAGATGAATGCAGATATTACGGTAAAGGATGTGACAGGACGTTTCGAGATCGATGCCAAATCGATCGTGGGACTGATGACGATAAGAATGGGAGAGAAGATGCATCTTCTGATCGAAGGCGAAGAGGAACATCTGGCCGACAGTTATTTTGAAAAATTTGACTGTACACCGGTTACGATTCCGTTCAGTTAAAGGCGGCACTGGATATGCCGGAGATATACGGAACAAGGAGCAGGAAGATGGAAGTTACCTATGATTATTACCGTATTTTTTATTATGCGGCAAAGTATAAAAGTTTCTCACAGGCGGCGACAATCCTGATGAGTAATCAGCCGAATGTAACGAGGGCAATCCACAATCTGGAAAGTCAGCTTGGATGCAGATTATTTATCCGGTCTAACCGGGGAGCAGAGCTTACACCGGAGGGAGAACGGCTTTATTCACATGTTGCAATTGCATACGATCATCTGCATGCAGCAGAGCTAGAGCTTGAAAATGAAAAGAAGCTGGAACAGGGAACCGTAACGATCGGGGTAAGTGAGATTGCATTGCATTTGCTTCTGCTTCCGGTGCTGGGAGAGTTTAGAAGAAAGTATCCTAAAATCAGACTTCGCATTTCGAGTTATACAGCACCACAGGCGATACAGACGGTTCGGAACGGACTTTCAGATTTTGCGGTAGCATCTACACCGGCAGAGGTGAAAAAGCCTTTAAAGGCAATTCCGCTTCTTTCATTTAAAGAAATTCTGGTTGCGAATGCGGCGTACAAAGATATGTTTAAAGAACCGGTAAGTTTGAAAAAGCTGGTGGAGTATCCATTTATCTGCCTTGGGAAAAACACGTCAACTTATGATTTTTATACCAGATTTTTTCTGGAGCATGGAATTGCAATGACGGCAGATACCGAAGCAGCAACCATCGATCAGATTCTGCCGATGGTAAGACAGAATCTGGGAATCGGGTTTATTCCGGAACCGCTTGCACAGGAAGTGATCGAGCAAGGCATTGTCATTCAGGTTCCACTATTGGAAGAACCACCGGTAAGAGAAATCTGTTTTGTGGAAGATAAGAGCAGCCCTCACAGCATGGCGGCAAACGTATTGAAAGAGATGCTGTTTCAGGCTGGAGAGAAAGAGTAAACTTTATAAGAAAGAATTATTTTGACCGGAACCAGGTGATCATCAGATCAACCATCCGGTCATAACTTTTTATCCCGTCACTTTGGCCATTTGCTTTCAGATAGTGGTCATTGATCTGACCAGATACTTCGGTGACCTTGCTGTCATATCGCTTCCAGAAGCTGCTGTTAGCCGAAAGATCTGTCTTTACATTGTCAGAAAGCCTGCTGTAGATTTCCTCAAAGGTGTCGTAGTCGGCTTCGTAAAGTTCATTGGTTGCGTAGATCCAGCCAAGAAGATAACCGCTGTAGTTGAAGGCGGTATCATCGGTATTTACACAGGCGAGAAAACCGATAAAATTTGCTTCTTCCTCCTGCATAAATCCACGCAGATGCGAAAGCTCGTGACAGATGGTAAATGGAAGATTGTAGGAAACCATTGCGGAGTTATAGTTTGCCTCAATGGTAAATGGTGAATAGATCCCGGAAAGATTCTGTACCGAGAGAAAAGCCGGAAATAAAAGACCTTTTGGCTGTGGATAGTATCCGGAAAGTTCAGGGTAGGTAGCACCGAGGGAGAACATAGCAGCCCGTGCACGATCCTGCAGATCCTTACCCATATCAGCAAGACCGTCAGAATCCCGGTCTAAAGAGTCAGAAAGTGCATTTAACTGATCAGTCAGTTCGTTGCATAAAGAGGTCAGTTCAGCCAGAGTATACTGACCGGATTCCAGGTGATATTTTTCTGCAAATGAAGTATGTCCGTAGTTGATTCCGCAGAAAAAAGTATAAATGGTAAACAGACATCCGCAGAGAAGCAGGAGTGAGGAACCGTAGCCGAGCCAGGCAGGGTTCTTTTTTTGGGCATACATTTTGTAAATGGAGCTGATCAGCATCCAGATCAAGGAAAGAAACAGAAGAATGACAAAAATATACAATCCAATTTCAGAAACAGAAAATTGGAAGATTCCAAAAAAGCGTCCGATGGACGAAACGAAAAGCGGGTAAATGGTGGAAGAATACCAGTCCGCGAATGCAGAGCTTTTGTGGCTGGTGAAAAGAGCAAGGAAACTTATGGCAAATAAAAGAATTGAAAAAATCAGTTTATGTAAAGTAGGGCGTTTCATAATAAATCCTTTCCGGTAATTGAGGATAAAAAGTATGATGTACCAGAGAGACATTCGTGCAAGGTCGTAAAAGGTTTGAGTTCATTTGATGATGAATGGCCGTGACTAACGTTCTATGCGGGTAGATATCCGGGCATATGGTACTGCATTTACAAATAAAATATGGGACGGAGGATAACCTTCGTCCCAGAATAATAGTCTGTAAAAATCAAAGTGTGGCAATCGGGCATGCCCGATTGCGTTCACTTTATGAGGGGGGAGATAGTTGTTTCCCAACTATCCATTTATTACTATACGATGAAAATGTGTCAAAAGTGTTAAGAAATTATAAAATCTGATTAAAAATGATAGGTTTATAGAATATTAAAAAAATCCACAACGCAAGAACCTCTCCATAATGGAGAGGTTCTTGGTGTTTTTATTGTTATCTAAAAGGAATGAGAGTAAAGTGCAGCAATCAGAATTCTGACTGCTTCTACTTTATGAGGGGGAGATAGTTGCTTTATCAACTATCTGATTATTAGTATACAGATAATTTGTGACAGAAATATGTTCAAACTCTAAAAAAAATCAAAAAAATATGAAGAAGAAATAAACAAAACAGGAAAAAATAAAAAAGGTGGGTAGTTAAATTAATTGTCATTAGCGTCAGGTAGGTGTCTGCTGGTGTGGTGGAAGGTGAAGTAGAAAACAATTCCTTTGGTGATAGAGGTAATTGTAAGTGCCCACCATACACCATTCAGACCGAGACCGGTTTGAGTGAGGATCATGGCAAGTGGGATTCTGGCACTGGTGAGGACAATGCTGATGATACTGCAAAGCTTTGTCATACCAAGACCGGAAAGTGCGCCGATGGTCATAAGCTCAATGGTCATAAAGGTTTCGCTGAATCCGATGATGATCAGATAGTTGATCGCAATCGCCAGAACATCTTTTTCGTGGAAGAAAAGGGAAGCAATCGGTCCTGGCAGGAATACGAAAGCACCGGTTACAATGAGTCCCCAGACAGCGAGGATTTTAAATGAAATATTATATCCTTTCCGAATACGGTCTGGTTTCTTTGCACCGTAGTTCTGACCAACGAAAGCATTTAACGCAGCAGCAAAGCCGTCAGCAGTGTTCCATGAAACAGATTCAATCTGTCCGCCGACTCGCTGTGTGGCAATGGCACCTGCCCCAAATGCAGAAACCATTCGTGTGAGAATCATGGAAATCATGCAGTAAATACTGCTCTGTACTGCTGTCGGAAATCCAATTTTAAAAATACTGATGTAGTATTTTGCAGGGAAACGCGACAGTACATGCATGTTTTGCAGAATATTTGGTTCCAGATCAGAGTGCATAATCCGAATCAGCATGACGATCAAAACCAGTATCTGCGAGGTCACGGTAGCAACTGCAGCGCCAACAACCTCAAGCCTTGGAAATGGTCCAAATCCGAGGATCAGAATCGGATCCAGGATCATATTGCCAACCAGTCCAAGAAGATTTGCCATAAGCGGTGTCTTGGAATCTCCCTGCGCAGTAGAAAGTCCGGTCAGAGTCAGATTTAAAAATGAAAACAGAATCAGTCCGCAGGTGATCAGTGTATATAATTTCGCAGCGGTATAAGTTTCTGCATCTCCAAGGTTAAAAAAGCCGAGCAGCGGATGAATAAACACGATACATACTGCAGCAAATAAAATTCCCAGTAAAAATGTAAGTCGCAGAGCGGAAGCGGCATATCCCCTTGCCTGTTCATAGTCTCCACGTCCGCAGGCCTGTGCGACATTGACCTGTCCGCCCATTCGCGGAAGTGCCACGAGTCCTTGTGAGAGCCAGACGTACATTCCCCCAACGCCCACCCCGGCAACGGCTTTGGAACCCAGCATGCCGATCCATGCCATGTCCGTAATATTGTAGGCTGTCCCCAGCAGCGAGGAAGCCATGATCGGAAGTGCCAGCTCTGCCAGCGTCTTTAGAATCGGCCCGGAAGTCAGGTCGATTGTTTTTGTTTTACTCATTTTCTCAAATCCTTACCTGTAAAAATAATAAAATTCACCAGTGCTGCAAATATGTCAGCATGGCGTACTATGATAAGGATAACTTATGGGGAGGGGAAAGTCAATCTGGAGAATTCGCGAAATAAACATGCCCTTTCAAGGAAGGATGGAGAAGATAACCAGAATTCCAAAATAAAAGCCTTTGACTGCACGCCGCGTGCAGCTATAGGCTAGAAAGGGAAAGGAGGATATTATTGATGTGATCCGGGAAAGCGTGGATATTCTTGAGGTTATGAAACCAGTGTATAACTTTAAGGCATCCGGAGATGATGGACCTTGGAAGAAGAAAAACAGGAAAGCAGGGGAAGCTGATGGAAAAAATAATAGTACAAAAACTTCATGAAATAGAAGAAAAAGAGCATGGTAAAATATTACTGGCAGGTCAGTGGATTCTGGAGAGTGAAATAGCAGGATTGAGAGAGAAAGCGGGAAAATTAGGGGAAGAAAAAAAGGTAAGTTGGGAGAAATTGAATGAGATATTTTTGAAGGAAGTTTAATCAGACATACATCCCTTCGCCTTTGCATAGATTGTAAAAAAACAAACTATGCAGGGGTTTTTATGAAAGATTATATTGAGGAGAGAGCGGTTGAGATTGCTTATTATATTATTGAAAATAAGGCGACGGTGAGGCAGACGGCGGTGGCGTTTGGGGTAAGTAAGAGTACGATACATAAAGATGTAACAGAACGTCTTCTCCAGATCAACCCATCTCTTGCAGGTGAGGCGCGAAAGGTTCTGGATCTGAACAAATCGGAACGGCACATCCGGGGCGGACTTGCTACCAGAGAAAAGTACCTGCATCAGCACGCATAAAAAATCCTTTTCTTTGCAAAAAGATGGTGTATTACATTTTTACAGTATATAATAGAGAAAACGGGGATATACAAAAGAGAAGGGACAGGAAAAGAGAAGAATGGGGAAAACGAAACAAAAACAGGATCGAAGTCATTATCTGTTTTCCAATCGGGAACTGGCAAATTTGATCGGACCTTTGGTAATCGAGCAGTTATTGGCAGTTTTTGTTGGGATGGCAGATTCTATTATGGTTGCAAATGTTGGAGAAGCAGCTGTGTCGGGCGTGTCGCTGGTTGACAATATTATGATTCTGATCATCAATATTTTTGCAGCACTGGCGACTGGTGGAGCAGTTGTTGCCGGACAGTATATTGGCAGGAAAGATGAAAAATCAGCATGTAAAGCGGCTACACAGCTGGTATGGTTTGTGAGTCTTAGTGCGGTTGCGATCATGATATTGGTTTACCTTGGAAAAGATATAATTCTGAATCAGGTATTTGGTCACATTACAGCGGAAGTAAAAGGACATGCAGATATTTATCTGCTAATTGTAACAGCTTCGATTCCATTTATCGCGTTATATAATGGTGGGGCAGCAATTTTCCGTGCGATGGGGAATTCGCAGGTATCCATGCGGGTATCTCTTTTGATGAATGCGATTAATGTAACCGGAAATGCAATTCTTGTGTTCGGATTACGGATCGGAACGGCGGGTGTTGCAATACCGACACTGATTTCCAGAATGGTTGCCGCGATAGTGATAACAGTGTTGCTCTGCAATCAGACACGTATCTTGCATATTGAGCGTACACTGAAAATCCGGTTTGATGGAAGAATGATACGGAAAATACTTGCAATTGGGGTTCCCAATGGTCTGGAAAACAGTATGTTTCAGCTGGGCAAAATTTTAGTGCTGAGTCTGGTTTCAACCTTCGGTACTTATGCAATTGCGGCAAATGCAGTTTCCAATGCGATTGCGCTGTTCCAGATTCTTCCTGGAATGGCGATCTCGCTGGCAATTACGACAGTTATTTCCCAGTGCGTCGGCGCAAATGACTATGAACAGGTACATTACTATCTGAAAAAACTGCTTGCGATCATTTATGTGGCAATGGTGGGAACGGTAGCACTTATTTTCCTTGCACTTCCATTGATTTTGAAAGCATACAATTTGTCAGATCAGACAGCTGCGGCAGCAACAAATATTATTCATTTCCATGGAATCAGTGCAATGATTATCTGGCCGCTTTCATTTGCTCTTCCAGCAGCGTATCGTGCGGCAGGAGATGCAAAAGCCTGTATGTATACATCGATTGTGTCGATGTGGATTTTCCGGATCGGATTCAGTTATCTGGTAGGAAAATATATGGGACTGGGAGTATTTGGCGTGTGGGTTGCAATGGTGATCGACTGGGTAGTACGTGCAATCTGTTTTATTATCCGGTACTTTAATGGAAAGTGGAAACATGGGGCAATTGTGTAAATACAGAAGAAAGTTGTCATTTGTGTTAGAAAGATGATGCTTGAATATGAGTTTTAATTGCAGACCAGAGTTCAAACTTTGGTTCGGGCGATAGAAAATGCTTGTAAAACATCCAGAGCTCTACTATAATAAAATATAAAAGCAATAAATAGAAAAAGCGGTCTGAAAGGATCGTATTTTACAGGAGGAAAACCTTGAAGAACGAATTAGTGATTGTACTTGACTTTGGTGGACAGTATAACCAGCTTGTCGCAAGACGTGTCAGGGAATGTAATGTATATTGCGAAATTTATTCTTATAAGATTGATATCGAAAAGATTAAAGCAATGAACCCGAAGGGAATTATCCTGACAGGAGGACCGAATAGCTGTTACGAACCGGATTCACCGACTTATTCTGAAGAACTCTTTAAGCTTGGCATTCCGGTACTTGGTCTTTGTTATGGTGCACAGCTTATGTCTCACGTACTTGGCGGAAAAGTTGAAAAAGCTGACGTCAGAGAATATGGTAAGACAGAAGTCATCATCGACAAGAAAGATTCCAAAGTATTTGAAAATGTATCTGCAACAACAACCTGCTGGATGAGCCATTTTGATTATATTTCGCAGGTGGCACCGGGATTTGAGATTACTGCACACACAGCAGACTGTCCGGTAGCAGCAGCAGAAAATGCAGCAGAAAAGCTTTATGCAATCCAGTTCCATCCTGAAGTGCTTCATACACCGGAAGGAACCAAGATGATCAACAACTTTGTAAAGAATGTCTGTGGATGTGTCGGCGAATGGAAGATGGATGCATTTGTTGAAAATACCATCCAGGAAATCCGTGAAAAAGTTGGGGACGGAAGAGTACTTCTTGCGCTTTCAGGCGGAGTTGATTCCTCTGTGGCAGCAGGACTGCTTTCCAGAGCAATCGGTAAACAGCTTACCTGCGTATTTGTAGATCACGGTCTTCTTCGTAAGAATGAAGGCGATGAAGTTGAGGCAGTATTTGGACCGAATGGTCAGTTTGACCTGAACTTTATCCGTGTCAATGCACAGGAAAGATACTACAACAAGCTTGCCGGAGTTACAGAACCGGAAGCAAAGCGTAAAATTATCGGAGAAGAATTTATCCGTATTTTTGAAGAAGAGGCAAAGAAGATCGGTGCAGTGGAATTCCTTGCACAGGGAACGATTTATCCGGACGTTGTAGAAAGCGGACTTGGCGGAGAATCAGCAGTGATCAAGTCTCATCACAACGTAGGAGGACTTCCGGAGTATGTTGATTTCAAAGAAATCATTGAACCACTTCGTGATCTCTTCAAAGATGAAGTCCGCAAGGCAGGTCTTGAACTTGGACTTCCGGAGAAGCTTGTATTCCGTCAGCCATTCCCGGGACCGGGACTTGGAATCCGTATCATCGGAGAAGTAACGGCTGAAAAAGTACGGATCGTACAGGATGCAGATGCAATTTATAGAGAAGAGATTGCAAACGCGGGACTTGACCGCAGCATCGGACAATATTTTGCAGCCCTGACCAACATGAGAAGCGTTGGTGTTATGGGTGACGAGAGAACTTACGATTATGCAGTTGCACTTCGTGCAGTGAATACGGTAGATTTTATGACTGCTGAGGCAGCGAAGATTCCGTATGAAGTACTTGATAAAGTAATGAGCAGAATTATCAATGAAGTTCGTGGGGTTAACAGAGTATTCTATGATCTGACGAGTAAACCGCCGGGAACGATTGAGTTTGAGTAGTTGAAGCTGAGCTGTAAAGCCTTTGTTTACAAGGGTTTTACAGCTTTTCCTTTATAGGATTGCATTTTCATTGCATTATTTTTCTTCAACTGTTCTGTGATAGATTGCTGTATGTTGATTGCTGGTATAATTAGCAATGCTTTCAGTAGCAGATTGTACTTGCAATATTCCAGTCAGCTTTTTAGCAACTTCAAGATTCGTATTTGGATACAGATGACCATAAGTGCCGAGTGTTGTCTGTATTTTTTCATGTCCTAAACGTTCCTTGATAAGTAAAGGATTTTCGCCCATGCTGATAAGCAATGAAGCGTGTGAATGTCGCAAGGCATGAATTTTAATACGATGAACACCTGCTAAATTTGACAACTTTTCCAAAGCTCTGGGAAGCGTTGTTTTACTGGTTGGAGTTCCGTTATAACTTAGTACAAGTGGACAATCGGGAAGAACCTGTTGTTGAACATTTTGCCAAGCCTTTAGCTCATTGAGTGTATCTGAATCAATATAAATAGTACGGATACTTGCCTGTGTTTTCGGCTCAACGAATTTATAGTCCGTCATTGTTCGGTAATATAATGTTTTGGTAATGCTAAGCAAGCCTGTTTCAAAATCTATGTCTGCCCAATGTAATGCTGACGCTTCGCCAATTCGCATACCAGTCATAAATAATAACCAGAACGATATAAACAGATAATGTTCATAATAGTCTTTCTTACAGAGTAAGGAAATAACCTTTTGAAATTCTTCTAATGTCCAGAAATCAACTTTGGTTTTCTTGCTTTTGATATTGCCTATCATACGAGAAGGATTTTTCTTCGCAATTCCAAGAACAATAGCTCTGTCGAATGCGATAGAAAGCATTCCCTGTACGATACGAATGTAATTAGGGCTAAAATCTTTTGCAAGTTTCAACTGCCAGTTTTGAACATGGATAGGTTCGATTTCGTCTGTTTCCATTTTGTAGAAATAGGAAAAATGTTTCTTGATGGTAGTAGCACGATTAAGATAAGTGCTTTCTTTTACCTGTGTTTTATACCATGGCAGGTAGGTTTCTTCTATAAATTGCTGAAAAGAAACGCCATCTTTTTTGGTGTTAATTCTTCGGTAGACGCTAACATCAGTTTTGAATATTCTTCCTTTGCTTCTTTTTTCGTTCTGAATCCACTTCGGTATTTCTGTATCTGTTTTCCGGTAATGGGATTGTAGCCCAAATTAGCTCTGAAATAATAAGTTCCGTTATCTGCTTTCTTAATAGGGTCTTTTGCCATGATTTCACTCCTTACATGATATGCAAGAAGTACAATCAATCGTTTGTGTCTGATAATGTAATCCCTAATAATTCTTCCACGGCTTCTTTGGGTACTCTGTCCAATTTACGGGATTGGTAATAAGTATGCCCTTTTTCAATCATAAGTTTTTTTGCTTTTCTTATGATGTCTGCCGAGAAAGAAGTTCCATAACCTAGTGCTATGAGGTCTTTTTTTGTTACGGTAATCATAATCCTCCTTTCCATAGACCAGATAAGGAAATCTCAATATCTTGTCTATCAGTATATCAAATGATGAGCAAAAAAGCTCTATTAAGATGATTTTTTCTTGCAAAATCGTTGTTAGATAGTTTTATAAGCAATCAGACGGCTTCGGCAAGCTCCGCTGGTATCTCAACCATTCCCATTCCTGTGGGCTGAACCGTGTCATACGGGTGTATCATTATCCTGTGTTGCAGGTCATGGCAGAACAACTTTTCCAACGGTCGCTCCCAGATCATTGCATGAA
>NZ_JAQEKS010000011.1:0-100379 GCF_027679115.1 Coprococcus sp. TM115-187
ACATATATCAGTTCATTATAAAAAGCTTAGATTTTTGTCTTGACAACTGAACCACTATACTCGGAAGTGCAGTTTCCATTGAAGGAAACCGCAGAACTTTCCTTTATTACAAGTGCACCGGCTACATCAACACAGGAGCCAAATGAACGAGTGATCTTTCAGCGTATGGAAGAGCAGACCAATGTTCATATTGACTGGACTTGTTTTGTATCAGATCAGTTTTCTGATAAGAAAAACCTGGCACTTGCCCAGTTTGGAAATCTGCCGGATGGATTATTCAATGCCGGAATGAGTGAGTATGATCTGTTGCGTTATGCAAAGCAGGGAATCATTATTCCATTGGAAAATCTGATAGATAAATATATGCCGAATTTACAGGCAGTATTTGAAAAATACCCAGAATACAGGACAATGTGTACAGCACCGGATGGGCATATTTATTCATTTCCATGGATTGAACAGCTTGGAGCTGGGAAAGAAGCCATTCAGGCAATCGGAGATATTCCGTATATTAACAAAAAATGGCTGGATTATCTTGGACTTGAGATTCCGACAACAACAGATGAATTGGAACAGGTATTAATTCAGTTCCGTGATCATGCAGATGAACTTGAAAAAGAATTTTCAATTGAAGGTGATGTGATCCCAATGTCATTTATTATCAATAATGGAGATCAGGATCCTGCAATTTTGATCAATGGATTTGGAGAGGGTTATGGAGATACAGGGGATCATTTCGCTGTAACGGATGAAGGAAAAGTTATTTATACAACGGTTCAGGAGGGGTATAAAGAAGGAATTGAATGGTTGCATAGGCTTGTAACAGAGGATCTGGTTGACCCGGAAGCATTTACACAAGAGTGGTCCACCTATGTAGCAAAAGGAAAGAATCATCGATATGGTCTCTGCTTTACATGGGATATTGCAAATATTGATAACAATGAAGATTATGTTATGCTGCCGGCTTTGACAGGACCGAATGGAATGAGAAATATCACAAGACAGAACAACAGCGAAACAAGCGGATTCGATCGTGGAAGATGTGTCCTTACATCCAGCTGTCGTGACACAGCACTTGCTGCTGCATGGATCGATCAGATGTATGCACCCCTTCAGTCACCACAGAATAACTGGGGAACTTATGGAGAAAAGGATTCTTTTAACATTTTTGAACTGACCAAAAATAAAGATGGCGGAGAAATGCTGAAGCACATGGATCTTGGAACGCAGTCGCCGGTAGAAGTACGTGAGGCACAATCTGTAAATGGTCCACTTGCAGTACTGAATGAATATTATGATGTATATGTAACACAGCCGGAAGATGCAAAATGGCGTTTAGACAATATGCATGAAACTTATTTACAGGATATGAATAGCAAGTATGTTTACCCAAATGTCTTTATGAGCATTGATGATACCAATAAAGTATCTCAGTACGATACCGATATTAAAAAATATGCAGAGCAGAAGAAAGCAGACTGGATCCTGAATGGAGGAATTGAAAAAGAGTGGGATTCCTATCTGAAGAAAATGGAACAGTATGGACTTTCTGATTATCTTTCAATTAAACAGAAATACTTTGATCAGTATCAAGAGTCATTGAGTGAAGAAAAATAACGATACGAATAATAGGAGGATTCGCATGAGTGAGATGTTAGAAAAGGCTAGAAAATATGAAGATGAACAGGGAAAGCAGATAAAAGCAGAAGACAGACCGGTTTTTCATGTGAGTCCATATGTCGGATGGATGAATGATCCGAATGGTTTTTCATACTATCGGGGAGAGTATCATCTTTTTTATCAGTATCATCCATACGATACATACTGGAACAGTATGCATTGGGGGCATGTGGTTAGTAAGGATCTGCTTCACTGGGAATATCTTCCGGCAGCTTTGGCACCGGATGAAGAGTATGATAAGATTGGATGCTTTTCAGGAAGTGCAACAGAGTTAGGAGACGGCAGACAGCTGCTCATCTATACTGCAGTGGATCAGGAGAAAATGGAAGATGGAACGGTAAGGGATATTCAGACACAGGCAGTGGCTGTTGGCGATGGAAAAGATTATAAGAAATATGAGAAGAATCCGGTTCTGACAGCCAAAGATCTTCCGGAAGGTGCAAGTAAAGTGGATTTTCGTGATCCAAAGATCTGGAAAGGAAAAGACGGGAACTTCTATTGTGTTATCGGAAGCAGACCAGCAGACGGAAGTGGACAGATTCTTCTTTATAGAAGCAAGGATGGATTTGAGTGGGAATTTGTCAGCATCCTTGCAGAAAATAAGAAACGTTTTGGAAAGATGTGGGAATGTCCGGACTTCTTTGAACTGGATGGAAAACACGTTCTTTTGACCAGTCCGCAGGATATGTTGCCGGAAGGCTTCGAATTTCATAATGGAAACGGTACTTTATGTA
Organism: Coprococcus sp. TM115-187; assembly: GCF_027679115.1. Lineage (NCBI taxonomy): Bacteria > Bacillati > Bacillota > Clostridia > Lachnospirales > Lachnospiraceae > Coprococcus > Coprococcus sp. TM115-187. Next base: position 2,415 of record NZ_JAQEKS010000011.1, read on the forward strand.
TCATAGGAGAAATGGACAAAGATACATATACCTTAAAAGAGCAGTTTACGCAATCTGTGGATTATGGAATTGATTTTTATGCAATGCAGACGTTGGAAGCCCCGGATGGCAGGAGAATTATGATTGGTTGGATGCAGAACTGGGATACACTAGCTCATCGTGATAACGATTCGAAGTGGTTTGCACAAATGAGTCTGCCGAGAGAATTGTCTGTAAAAAATGGAAGACTTTACCAAACTCCAGTCAAAGAACTTGATGCAATGCGTAAAAACAGAGTTGAGTACAACAATGTGGTAATAAATAATGATATAATCACATTAGATAAAATCGAAGGACGAACCATAGACATGGAAATGGTGATACGTCCGGAAGATAAGGGGAATGTCTATAAAAAATTTGCATTACGCTTTGCACAGAATGAGAAGTTTCATACAGAACTGAGTTTCCGCCCGGATGAGTCTGTCCTGAAAATTGATAGAAAATTTTCAGGAAGTGAACGAGCATTGGTTCATCAGAGAAGATGTCGGGTAAATGGAGATGCCGATGAATTAAAGCTTCGTGTGATTTTGGATAGATTTAGCGCAGAGATATTTATTAATGATGGCGAGCAGGTTATGTCGGCTGTCCTATTTACAGAACAAGAGGCAAAAGGAATTTCATTTTTTGCTGAAGGTGCAGCTAAAATCGATGTAGTGAAATACGATCTGGTTTAGGAAATACATGATAAAACTTACATGGAGTTTGAAGACGTATGGATAATGATAGGGGGATTCCTGGAACGGGAATCCCCTTTGTAGTATAGGAGCATAGAGTATTGATGATAGAGGAAAGAAGAAAAAGATATGAGAAGGAACTGCATGAAAAATATCTGCAGTTATATCACAATGAACAATGTTATGAAGAACTAATGCAGATGTTGGAAGGGGCTTATCAGGACAGATCGGCGGAGCTTAGGAGATTAGACGGTAGAAGAGAGAAAGAACCAAACTGGTATCGCAACAGAAATATGCTTGGAATGACGATGTATCCGAAGCTGTTTGCGGGGGGATTAAAAGGTGTGATAGAACACTTGGATTATCTGTCAGAGCAGAAGATTACCTATCTTCATTTGATGCCGCTTTTAAAGATGCCTCATCCATATAATGACGGTGGGTATGCGGTGGAAGATTTTAAGCAGGTCGATTCGGAAATAGGAACAAACGAAGAGTTAAAAAGACTGACAAAAGAGCTGAGAAAGCGTGGCATCAGCTTATGTCTGGATGTAGTTATGAATCATACGGCAGATACACATGAGTGGGCGATACGAGCCAAGAGAGGCGAACAGGAATATATGGATCGCTATCAGTGCTATGAGACGCGAGAAATTCCGGATCAATTTGAAAAGACTATGCCGCAAGTGTTTCCGGAAACCGCTCCGGGAAATTTTACATGGTGTGAAGAGATGCACAGGCATGTACTGACAACATTTTATACTTATCAATGGGATTTGAATTATCATAATCCGAAAGTATTTAATGAAATGATTGGGAATATCCTGTATCTGGCAAATCTTGGAGTAGAAGTGTTTCGTATTGATGCAGTTCCTTATATCTGGAAAGAATTAGGAACAAGCTGCAGAAATCTTCCCCAGGTTCATAGTATTGTCCGGATGCTGCGTATCATTGTTGAAATGATCTGCCCGGCTGTGATCCTGAAAGGTGAGGTTGTTATGGAACCAAAAGAACTGCCGGTTTATTTTGGAACAGAGAGTGAACCGGAATGTCATATGTTATATGGAGTTTCCAGCATGGTAAATCTGTGGGCAGCACTGGCTACGAGAGACACAAGGATGTTGAAGCATCAGATGGATGTGATCCACAGCCTTCCGAAGAACTGCTATTTTGTCAATTACCTTCGCTGTCATGATGATATTGGCTGGGGACTGGATGAAGAACAGGAGAAAAAGCTGGGAATAAACCCAATCCGGCACAAAGAATATTTGTATCATTTCTTTGAAGGTACTTATCCATATAGCTTTGCGCGAGGAGAATTATATAATTACGATCCAGCGACGAAAGATGCCAGAAGCTGTGGAACAACTGCGAGTTTGTGCGGAATTGAAAAAGGTGGATTTGAAGGGGATTTAGAACAGGTGAAACAAGGAATCCAAAGAGTGCTCATGATGCATGCGGCATGTATGAGTATGGAAGGATTTGTAATGCTTTCATCCGGGGACGAGATCGGTCAGGTAAATGATTATGATTATAAGAAAAATCCAGATACTGCTGCGGATAGCAGGTATCTGCACCGCAGTGCGTTCCAGTGGGACAATGCAGACAAGAGAAAAAAAGCGGGTACAGTACAGTACGACATCTGGAATGGTCTGAAGCAGATGGAAGAAATACGGCGTCAGGAAAATTGCTTTGGAGAAACTGCCGGTATTTCTACCTGGGATACAGGAAATTATGCGGTTTTTGCGATTAGAAGAACAGCAGGAAATGAAGAATTAATCTGTCTGGCTAATTTTTCAGAATATGGACAGAATGCATGGCTGAATTGTCTGGAAGGTGAATATGAGGATTTATTTACAGGAGAAAAACTGGAAATAAATTCGGTATGGATGAATCCTTATCAGTACAGATGGTGCGTGAAAAAATAGGAATTTTATGGAAAAAGCAATGTCATTTTTGGAGGCAGAATGGAGAATATAATGAAAAAATATGATGTAGTGGCACTTGGAGAATTGTTAATTGATTTCACAGAAAATGGAAAAAGTAATCAGGGAAATCCACTTTTTGAGGCAAATCCGGGAGGAGCGCCATGCAATGTACTTGCAATGCTGACGAAACTCGGACATAAGACGGCATTTATCGGAAAAGTAGGGGAAGACTTTTTCGGAGAACAGCTGAGAGATGCGATAACAGAAGCAGGGATTGATGCAGGTGGATTATGTACAGATAAGGAAATCCATACGACACTTGCTATGGTACATACTTATCCGGATGGAGACAGAGATTTTTCGTTTTATCGTAATCCGGGAGCGGATATGATGCTGAATAAAGAAGAGGTTCAGGCAGAACTTATTAAAGAAACAAAAATCTTCCATTTCGGAACGTTGTCCATGACACATGGAGGAGTGCGCGAAGCAACAAAAGAAGCAATCCGTATTGCAGAAGAATCCGGTGCAGTTATTTCCTTTGATCCGAACTTACGTCCACCACTTTGGAACTCTTTGGATGAGGCAAAGGAACAGGTATTGTATGGATTAGCACATTGTCAGATTCTGAAAATTTCAGACAATGAAATCCAATGGCTGACAGGTGAAGAAGACTATACGGCAGGGGTAAATTGGATTAGAGAAAGATATCAGATTCCGCTGATCCTTGTATCTATGGGAAAAGAAGGAAGTCGTGCATACTATAACGGAACGATGGTAGAAGTAAAACCGTTCCTTCAGAAGAATACAATTGAGACGACAGGAGCAGGAGATACATTTTGTGGTTGTGTATTACATTATATCTGTGAACACGGAATGGAAGGTTTAGAGGAAGAAAACCTGAAGGAAATGCTGACTTTTGCAAATGCGGCAGCATCTGTGATTACAACAAGAAAAGGGGCACTGCGTGTAATGCCAACCAGAGATGAAATTCAGAATCTGCAATGTTAATCATGGAAGTTCAGGCAGAGTCGGATATGATAAGCAATTATATCGAAATGTATCACCTTGCTCCGGCAAAGTACATGAATCAGAAACACTGGCTGGCAGTTCCAATGGATAAACAGTGCGAAGAAAAGGATTGACATTTCTGGCGGTGCATTCCATAATGACAATAGCAGTTTGATAGAGCTAACAAGAGCGGGAGCGTGACATGAGGAAAAAGAATTCTTATAGATGGCTGATATGGATTTTTCTGGCTGTAATTCTGATAGGTGTGGCATTGTGGAATATTCTGCCGCCGTATATTGATCGATGGCAGTCGACGAAAGATTATGAAAAACTTGCCGAAGAATATGTCAGTGATGAATCCGAACCAGATGACGGGAAGCAGAAGAAAAAAGACTGGTGGAGCACCGACATTAAAGTCGAATTTGACCAGTTAAAAACAGAAAACCCGGACGGCATCGGCTGGATACGGTTCGACGATCAGAATGAGCTTGGTATCAACTATCCTATCGTGCACTCCGGGGACAACGAAAAATATCTGCGCAAAGATATCCATGGCAATAAGCATATCGCCGGAAGTATCTTTCTGGAAGGACTGAATCAGTCAGATTTTTCCGACCTTTATAACATCATTTACGGACACAACATGAACAATGGCAGTATGTTCGGCAGTCTGAAGAAATACAAGGATGAAGGCTTCTGGAAAAAGAACCAGTACTTTACGGTCTATACCGAAAGCACTGCCTACCGCTATCAGATCTTCTCCTATGAGGATGCGGTGAATGGCGGCAATGTATATAAAGTCGGTTATCAGCCGGGGGAAGAATACCAGACGTTTATTGACGAGATGGTAAAAGACTCGGATTTTGATACCGGGATCAGACCAAAGTCAACGAACAAGATCCTGACGCTGTCCACCTGTACCGGGAATGGATACAGCAAACGGTTTGCTGTTCATGCGGTATGTATCGATACCCAGACAACAGACCAGACAAAATTAAAGGAAACGGATGATTAACAGGTAAAATGCATTGACAAACTAAAAAAAAGAACAATATAATGGGGAAAACCATGGTTTGAAGTAACTAACCAGAAGCAAAAGAGGAAAACAAGAACACAGAGAGTGAAGTAATGGCGGATAAAAAAACAGAAAACAGAAATATTGATACTGCAAAAGCCAGAGGAGAACTGGAAGAAGACCTTCTGGAGTATGTCTATCGGAAATGGAGACAGGGCAGACAGATTACATCAAAGGAATATGCCAGAACAACAGGAATAACGACCAGTGAGGTTCTTTTTTTGTATAAAAAGTATCCTGTAAATTCTGTTTTAGAGAGTAAAAAAACTGTAGCTGAGGGGCTGTGAAAAAAGAACAGTCCCGAAAAAAATTTTGCCAATGCTCACAGTATGAGCTTCAAAAGGGAAACTGGAAAGAAGAAATTGATTAAGCATTTGGAATATCAGATTTCCAATGCCGATGAAGCGTCTTTAAAAGAATATCGTGTGAATCTGCGACATTTGTAAAATCGAAAGGATTCTTTATGATTGGAATAAATAGAAAAGACATACAAGCAATCTTAAAAGCTGGTGCAAAAAAAATCTCAAAAAATTAGCACTCAATGCTTGTTATTACAGCGTAGCTTTTGTCTTAGTTCATAGAGTGCCGTAAAGTGCCTATTTACAGGCTTTTCACGGGTTTTATGAATTTATCATATTTCATCAAAAATCGTCAATATACAAAAAATTGGTGTCAAAATTGGTGTCAAATAACCTTAATTTGAGATTTTGATGAGCAACACATCAGTATAAAAAATTGAATATTTTATAGATTATGGAACGCCTAAAATGACGTTCCTTTTCTATTTCCAGCCGTTCTTATTGGACGGCTATTTTATTACCCAAAATGAAAGGAGCATTAGATTTATGAAAAAGACATGGAAACGATTGTGTACGGGCTTCTTAGTTCTTGCAACTGTCGTTACTGCTTTACCGATTACACCTGTCCATGCAGAAAGTAAGCAATACTGGACGGAAAGTGCAGAGCGTGTCGGTATCATTGAAAAAGTAATGAATGACGGTTCTATCGGTTCGACATTCAATGAGGGCTATATGAAAGTCGAGGGCGAAACTGCCTATTGTATCGACATCAATACAGATTTTAAGAATGGCTACAAGACCAGAGCTGACGCAAGCTCACGCATGAGTGCCGACCAGATTTCAGATGTGGCGTTATCCTTAGAGTATGTCAAACAGTATGGCGAAACTCACAAGGAATTGAACTACAAGCAAGTCTATCTGTTGGAACAATGTGTAGTCTGGCAGAGATTGAGCGTACATCTTGGCTGGCAATGTGATAACGTGCGAGCTTCTTATGATGAAATTCCAAAGGCAACGCAGGACGAAGTTTTCTCTGGTGCAAGAGCCTTTGTCAAAGAAAATAAAGGACGCTATGAATGTGGCGGTTATATCTACTCTGGCGAGGGGCAGGAATTGGGACAATTCTGGGCGAAGCTGAATGTCGGAAATGCGAAATTACAAAAGACTTCCAGTAATACTAGCATTACAGACGGTAACGGGAATTACTCTATTGCAGGTGCAACCTATGGTGTCTTTTCTGATAAGGACTGCACGAAACAGCTTGCTCCCCTTACGACTGATGAAAACGGAAATACAGATATTGTAGAGGTAAAAGCAGGCACAGTCTATATCAAGGAATTATCCGCACCAGCAGGATATAAAGTGGATAAAACTGTATATTCCTTAAAGGTTGAAGCTGGAAAGACAGCAACATTGAAAGTATCTGATACGCCAAAAGTAACGGACACTTTGATTGAGCTTTTCAAGATTGATATGGAAACACAGAAAGACAATCCGCAAGGGAGCGCTTCTTTAGCAGGTGCGGAATTTACATGGAAGTATTATGCAGGCTTCTATAATAAAGACAATCTCCCTGCCGAAGCTACTCGTACATGGGTTACAAAGACAATCGCTGAAACAGACAGCAACGGGACAACCCACTACATCACAAAATTAGCGGACGCATACAAGGTATCTGGCGACAGCTTCTATATGCAGGACGGTAAGGCGGTTCTTCCACTTGGGACGCTAACCGTAGAAGAAACAAAAGCTCCAAACGGCTACTTGTTAGAGGGTGCATATATGCAGGCTGGCGATAAGTCCGAACAGATTAAGGGCTTATATGTAACACAGATTACCGAGGACGGCGACCTTGCCGTATTATCTGGAAGTAACCAGTTTTCCGTATCAGACAAGGTTATCCGTGGCGGTATCAAAATTCAGAAACGAGATTTAGAAACGGGCGATACAAAGCCACAAGGAAGTGCCACTTTGAAAGATACTGCCTTTGACATCATTTCCTTAAATGATAATTCTGTTTTGGTTGAGGGCAAGCTATACAAGAAAAATGAAGTGGTAAAGACAATTCGTACAGATATTGAGGGTATCGCTTCTACTTCTTCTGACCTTTTACCTTATGGAAAATTCCGTATTGTTGAGAGTGAAGCTCCCGACGGTTACTTAACTGACGGTGCAAAACCGATTGATTTTACAATCACAGAAAATGGAAAAATCGTGGACTTAACCGACGAAGCTCATTCTATCTACAATCAGATTAAGCGTGGAGATATTGAGGGTGTAAAAATCGGTGCAGGTACACACAAGCGTCTTGCTAATGTTCCCTTTAGGATCACAAGCAAGACGACGGGTGAAAATCATGTAGTGGTAACTGATGATAACGGGCAATTCTCCACTTCTGCTGAATGGGCTTCTCATAAGCACAATACAAACGCAGGAAAGACCAGTGAGGACGGTGTGTGGTTTGGGACTTCTGAACCAGACGACAGCAAGGGTGCATTACTTTATGATACTTACATCATTGAAGAATTACGCTCTGATAGTAACAAAGGCTTTGAACTTATCCCACCTTTTGAAATCGTGGTATCAAGAAATAATCTTGTGATTGATTTAGGAACGCTGACTGATGAATACGAAAAAGAAATCTCTATCCATACCACAGCGACCAGCAAGGACGGCGAAAAGACTATCCTTGCAGGAAAAGAGGTTACAATCGTTGATACGGTCAAATTAGACGGACTTACAAAAGGCACAAAATATCAGCTCAAAGGCTGGCAGATGTTAAAGGAAGAAAACGCCGAGCTTATCATTGACGGGAAACGTGTAGAAAACGATTATACCTTTGTCGCTGATGAGGAAGAAATGAAAGTGGAAATTTCCTATACGTTCAATGCGTCTGCTTTAGGTGGCAAAAACCTTGTTACCTTTGAAGAATTGTATGATTTCAGCAATCCAGACGAACCCGTAAAAGTTGCAGAACACAAAGACATTGAGGACGACGGGCAGACCGTACTTATCACAGAGCGTATCATCAAAATTCATACGACTGCTACGGATAAGGACGGCAACAAAGAGCTTGAAGCTGGAAAAGACGTTACAATCATTGATACCGTAACCTTAGAGGGCTTAGAAGTCGGTACACAGTACAAACTTGTGGGCTGGCAGATGTTGAAAGAAGAAAGTGCAGAGCTTCTTATCAATGGAAAGCGTGTGGAAAGTGATTATATGTTTACCGCTGACAGCGAAACTATGAAAGTGGAAGTTGCTTTTACCTTTGACGCTACTTCCCTTGACGGCAAACAGCTTGTAACTTTTGAAGAATTGTACGATTTGAGCAATCCAGACGAACCGAAGAAAGTTACCGAACATAAGGATATTGAGGATAAGGGACAGACGATTACCTTTAAGGAAAAGCCAGAAAAACCCGAAACACCACCGACACCAGAAAAGCCTAACAGACCTAGCGACAGTCCCAAAACGGGCGACAGTACAAATGTAATGGCATTTGTCGTGATGTTGCTTGTGTCTGCTGGTGGATTAGCTGGAACATATCTTTACAAACGCTGTAAAATAAAGAAATCATAAGGCGGTAACGATATGAAAAAAGGAAAATCACGCTCTCCGCCGAAGCTGTCAAAGGCAGACTTCCGCTTATTCTGGCTTGTCTGCCACTTACCTGCAAGAACACGGATAGTCAAGGGTGCGTAAGCATTTATTTTACCCTTTACTATCGGTGGGATTGCTGGTACTTCCCGAACCGCCAGAATAAGAAATCACAATCAAAAAACTTATCAAATATAGAAAGAAACGAGGTAAAACAATATGGAAATGAAATATGTCGTGCCAGATATGGCACAGTCTTTTGGAACTCTTGAATTTGCAGGCGAAAGCGACCATGTTTTTGATAGAGATAAAGATAACCGCAGATTTTTCGCAAGAAGAAGTTACAACCTTTATTCTGACGTACAGAAAGGCGAAAATGTTGTGGTGGAAATTCCCGTGCAGGCTGGCGAAAAGCATTTCAAGTATGAACAGAAAGTAAAACTTGTCAATCCGAAGCTATACGGCAGAGGTTACGCAATCGGGGATATGGGACATACCGATTATGTGTTGCTTGCTGATGATATTGTAGCAGTTGAAGAAAAGTAAAGGAGTGAAAATACTATGAGATTATCAAACGGATTTGTTATTGACAAAGAGAAAACATTTGGAGAATTAAAATTTACAGCGGTGCGTGATGTGTTCTTGCAGAATGAGGACGGGACACCGAGTACCCAGCTAAAAAAGCGTATCTATGATTTGAAGTGCAGTCTGCATGGTGGAATTATCCCCGTGTCTGTACCGTCAGAAGTACCGTTAAGGGAATTTCCGTACAATGCAGTTGTGGAGCTTGTCAATCCCGTAGCCGATACGGTATCAAAAAAGACGTTTGGTGGTGCAGAGGTGGACTGGTATGTAAAGGCAGAGGATATTGTGTTGAAGAATAAAGGCAACCAGAACGCAGGCAATCCACAGAATAATAACACGCAGGGACAGTTGAAAAAATAAAATTAGAGATTAGATTTTTATTGTGAGGTAATTCGTTGAATGATATAATTAGGATAAATTGTGAGGTGCTTATCTATGAAAGTATTAGTTAGTTCATGTATCATGGGAAAGAACTGCAAATATAACGGTGGGAATAATCTCAATCCGAAAGTTGTAGAGTTTCTAAAAGATAAAGAGGTTATCGAAATTTGTCCAGAATTATTAGCGAATATGCCTACACCACGTCCTAGTGCGGAAATAGTAAATGGTATTGTCATGGATATAAATGGAAATATTGTTGATGAGGAATATCGTCATGCGGTACAGTTGGCTTTAAATGAAATAAGAAGTATGGAAATAGATTTAGTTATTCTGCAATCAAGAAGCCCAACTTGTGCAGTCAAGAATATTTATGATGGTAGTTTTACGGGAAAATTGATAAAAGGTCAAGGTCTATTTGCACAAGCGTTAATTGAGGCTGGATATAAAGTGTTGGACTCAGAAGATTTTTAATGAATGGTAATGAAAAAGCAGTTAGTCTTAGGATTGACTGCTTTTTTCATACCCAGAAAGGAGTGATTGATTTATGCGTATGATTTGGAACAAAGGACACCGTATCAGAGCCAGCGACAAGCACCTTGTCTATCATTTTTCCATAGAGACGCTTCTGTTTGTGTTCGTGGCAGTTCTCCTGCTACTGAATAGCAAACAGCTCATGCGTACCGACTGGGAACATTTCAGCTTATTAGACAATGGCTTTACGCTTTCCCTTTACAACTTCATAACCATACTGATAGCGACTGGTGTTTGTGCATTGGTCGCTTTTCTGTATTACCGCTTCTGTTACGACAGTTTCAAGAAGCTACTGCACCGTCAAAAGCTGGCAAGAATGATACTGGAAAATAAGTGGTATGAAGCCGATACCGTACAAGACAGCGGTTTTTTTACTGACCTGCAAAGCAGATCAAGGGAAAAAATCGTCTGGTTTCCAAAGATTTATTATCAAATGGAAAAAGGACTTCTTCATATCCGCTGTGAAATTACGCTGGGAAAATATCAAGACCAGCTTTTACGGTTGGAGGATAAGTTGGAAAGTGGCTTGTATTGTGAGCTGACCGACAAGACCCTGCATGACGGCTATATCGAATATACCCTGCTTTATGATATGATAGCGAACCGCATTACCATTGATGAAGTACGGGCAGAAAACGGTTGTCTTAGATTGATGAAAAATCTTGTCTGGGAATATGACGCACTCCCTCACGCTCTGATTGCTGGTGGGACTGGTGGCGGTAAAACATATTTTCTGCTGACACTCATTGAAGCCTTACTGCATACAAACGCTGTCCTTTATATCTTAGACCCGAAAAATGCGGACTTAGCAGACTTGGGGACAGTTATGGGAAATGTGTATCACACGAAAGAAGAAATGATTGATTGCGTCAATGCCTTTTATGAGGGCATGGTACAGCGAAGTGAGAAAATGAAGCGACACCCGAACTATAAGACGGGCGAAAACTACGCCTATCTGGGACTGCCACCCTGCTTTCTTATCTTTGATGAATATGTGGCGTTTTTTGAAATGCTGGGGACAAAAGAAAGTGTGAGCCTACTTAGCCAGTTAAAGAAAATCGTTATGTTAGGACGACAAGCAGGTTATTTCCTTATCGTTGCCTGCCAGCGTCCAGATGCAAAGTATTTCTCGGACGGTATCAGAGATAATTTCAATTTCCGTGTAGGACTTGGGCGTATCAGCGAATTAGGTTACGGTATGCTGTTCGGTTCTGATGTGAAGAAACAGTTTTTTCAGAAGCGTATCAAGGGGCGTGGCTATTGTGATGTGGGAACAAGCGTGATAAGCGAATTTTATACGCCTTTAGTCCCGAAAGGACATGATTTTTTGCAGACCATCGGCTCTCTTGCACAAGCAAGGCAGGACGGGACGGCGACGTGCGAAGCGAAAGGCGACGGCACGGACTAGCCGTTGCTGGTGTGGCGTAAGCCACGCCAGCAGGTAAAACCCCTCGGTATCTAACAGAGGGGTACGTTTGCAAATAGACAATAGACAAAAAACATAGGAAACATAAGGCTTCTGGCATGGTTTTCTAGCAAAAATCAGTTGTGAAGTCGTCTGAAAAAACTTCACACTTTACAGATTGGAGGTATGGTTCTGAATGAAGAACAATGGATAAAAGAATTACGGGAGAAACGGATTGCTTACGGTATCTCACAAGGCAGGCTGGCGTTGGCTTCTGGTATCACAAGGGAATATCTCAACAAGATAGAAAGCGGAAAAATGAAGCCGTCAAAGGAGCTTCTGGAAACTCTGCACAAGGAAGTGGCAAGGTTCAATCCAGAAGCACCGCTTACCATGCTGTTTGATTATGTAAAAATTCGTTTTCCCACGCTGGATATACAGCACATCATCAAAGATATATTAAAACTGAATATCAATTATATGTTCCATGAAGATTACGGACATTACAGTTATACGGAGCATTATTCTTTAGGGGACATCTTTATCTATACGTCGGCTGACGAAGAAAAAGGTGTCCTTTTAGAGTTAAAGGGGCGTGGTTGCCGACAGTTTGAAAGTTACCTGCTGGCACAGCAACGAAGCTGGTATGACTTCCTCATGGACGCACTCATAGACGGTGGCGTGATGAAGCGTATCGACCTTGCTATCAACGACCATACGGGCATTTTGGATATTCCAGAGCTTGCGGAAAAATGCAGGAAACGGGAATATATCGGAAAGTCCAGAAGTTATAAGTTTTACCAGTCGGGCGAGCTTATCAAGCACAGAGAGGACGACAGAGAATATATGGGACGTACCCTTTATCTTGGGTCGCTGAAATCAGATGTGTATTTTTGTATCTATGAAAAGGACTATGAGCAGTATGTCAAGTTAGGGACACCTCTGGAAGAAGCCGACATTATCAACCGTTTTGAGATACGGCTTAGAAATGAACGTGCCTATTATGCAGTACGAGATTTGCTGACCTATTATGACGCAGAGCAGACCGCCTTTTCTATCATCAACCAGTATGTGCGGTTTGTTGATGAAGAACCCGACAAGCGAAAAAATGACTGGAAACTCAATGACCGCTGGGCGTGGTTTATCGGCGATAATCGGCAAAGTCTGAAACTGACAACAAAGCCAGAGCCTTATACCTTAGACCGCACATTGCGTTGGGTACAAAGGCAGGTAGCACCGACCTTGAAAATGCTGAAAAAGATTGATAAGGAAAACGGTACAGACTACATGGAAACTATCGAAAAGCAGGCAACCTTGAGTGAAAAACATGAAATGATAATCAAACAGCAGACGACCCCTGCAAAAGATTTGGTGGAAAGTTAGGAGTGATAAAAAATGTGGGAATTAGGAAAAGACTTCCTGCTGGTATCTATGGGAATGGGTATCGGCGTAGTCTTGATGTGTATTTTGAATGTCGGCAAAGAAGCTGACAGATATATGGAAGAAATCAAAGAAAGAGAGGACAAATAACATGAATTTCGGGCAAAATTTGTATCAATGGTTTTTAAGCAATGCACAGAGCTTAGTGCTTATGGCGATTGTGGTTATCGGTATCTACTTAGGGTTCAAGCGTGAGTTTTCCAAACTTATCGGCTTCTTGGTAGTTGCCTTAATTGCTGTCGGCTTGGTATTCAACGCTGGCGGTGTGAAAGATGTACTGTTAGAGCTGTTTAATAAGATTATCGGTGCATAGCAATTTATATTGCAGCACATATATGGGAATGATATAATGTGGATATGAAGAAAACGGCAAGTTAGAAGTTAAAGGAGAGAGCGATTATGTTTAGATGTCAAAAATGTAGAAAATGGTTAAAAAGTATTACAACAGAAACTGATGTAGTTTATAATGGCACAACATATCATGCCACAAATGTACCAGCAAAAATATGTCCTGAATGTGGGAAAATAACTATATATGAAATAATTGAAGAACGAATTGTTCAATATGCCACTCAAAGAAATTGTTGATCAGCACATTATAATATGCCATTTTCAGAAAAATAAATAGTGCAGAAATAATACGGGGATCTTCCATCCCCGAACCCCTGGAATCCTTGTTATAACAGTAATAGAAAAAATTATTACCGTTATAACAAGGCTAAAAATGGGATGTTTTAATTTTCCGAATTCTGCAAATTATGGCATCAAATAAAATGCGTTGTAACAAGAAATGTAAAAAATATTGATTATGCAGAATGTGAGAATGAAGAAGCTTCTGCCTCTCAATTAATATTGTGAATTTCCATTTTAAAAATTCCATATCCCTACACACAAAGCAGTTAGTCTTAGGATTGACTGCTTTTTTCTTACCTAAAATCAGATTGGAGTGATGACATGAACGATATTTTTAAGGATATGCAGGCAAAAGTCGGCTGTGATTATCTTTCCGACCTGCCCTCTTACAAGCGTAAGGTGTGGCATGAAATGAAACGGCTGAACCTTGCTGACTATGAAGAAAGACAGTTAGAAGATTTTTCAAAGTATGTGTTTGGTATGTCGTACCAGACCATAAAAGATGTGATGAAACAACAGAAAGGACGTGAGGAACAATGCAGGAAACAAGGGTGCTGGTGGAAACGAAAGGAACAACTGGCGAAGAAACAACATCATACTGGTTCGACCTGCCGATAGATGTTGCAGAGTTTGAAGAAAAGTTAGGTATCGGTGCAGAAAGTGGGGATTACCGCATTATCGAAAAGGTGTTGCCTTATGCTGATGAAGTTCACGAACATACAAGCGTGTATCAGCTTAACGAATTAGATTTTATGTACCGCCAGCTTTCAAGTGATATGCAGGAAGAATATGTATCACTACTTACGGTGTTTGAGAATTTAGAAGCACTTTATATTTGCAGGAACGTGATTACGATTTATCCCGACTGCAAAAGCATGATAGATGTTGCAAAGCAAAAGCTGATGAACGACCCGACATTTAAGCATTTATCCGAGGACTGTCAAGAATATTACTTTGACTTTGAAGCCTACGCTTCTCACTTGCAGGAACACGGGAAATTTTTAGTAACGGAACACGGTATCTTTGAACTGCCAGAGTAGGAAATGAGGTGGTACTTATGATTGATGATATGGCGGTTTATATCGCTAATCTTGGCAAATACAATGAGGGCTATTTAGTCGGTGCTTGGTTTACATTTCCCATTGACGAGGAAGATGTAAAAGAAAAAATCGGCTTGAATGAACAGTATGAGGAATACGCTATCCATGATACTGACAACTTCCCCATTGCGATTGGCGAGTATGTTTCCATTGAAGAACTCAATGAGATGTATGAAATGATAGAGGAACTTCCCGACTATATCGTAGAATGTCTGGACGAATTTATCAGCCACTACGGGACGCTGGAAGAAGTCGTGGAACATAAGGACGATATTTATTATTATCCCGACTGTGAAACCATGACAGACGTTGCCTACTACTACATAGACGAATTGCAGGCACTGGGGGATATTCCACCCAGCTTGCAGAACTACATTGACTATGAAGCCTACGGGCGAGATTTGGATATGGGCGGTTGCTTTATTGAAACAAGCCGAGGTATGTGCGAGATACCATATTAACGCTGGACGATCAGCGACAAGCATTGTTGCTACTGACAGCGTATTTCTCTTTTAAGGGACAGTCTGAAAATGGCTGTCCTTTTCTATTTTGAAAGGAGCTGAAAGAACTTGAAAAAGATTAAATCTTATACGGGTATCTGGAACGTGGAAAAAGTCTTGTATGCAATCAATGACTTTAACTTGCCTTTTCCCGTTACCTTTACACAGATTACATGGTTTGTGATTACGGAATTTATCATCATTCTGTTTGGGGATATTCCCCCACTTTCCATGATTGAGGGAGCATTTCTCAAATACTTCGGTATTCCCGTTGCTCTCACTTGGTTTATGTCGCAGAAAACCTTTGACGGAAAGAAGCCGTACAGCTTTTTGAAATCACAGATAACCTATGCCCTGCGACCAAAAATCACTTATGCAGGAAAAGCCGTAAAACTGCATAAGCAGACCTTAAATGAAACAATCACGGCAGTAAGGAGTGTGAACTATGTTCCCGATAAAATATATTGACAACAACCTTGTCTGGAACAAGGACAATGAGGTGTTCGCCTACTATGAGCTGATACCGTACAACTATTCTTTCTTATCCGCAGAGCAGAAATTTATCGTGCATGACAGCTTTCGACAGCTCATTGCACAGTCCCGTGAGGGTAAAATTCATGCGTTGCAGATTGCCACAGAAAGCTCAATACGAAGTATGCAGGAGCAGTCAAAGAAACTGGTAACGGGAAAATTAAAGGAAGTTGCCTACCAGAAGATAGACGAACAGACCGAAGCGTTAGTATCTATGATTGGGGACAATCAAGTGGACTACCGCTTTTTTCTTGGCTTTAAGCTCATGGTTACAGAAGAACAGCTCAATCTGAAGAACATGAAAAAATCGGCGTGGCTGACGTTTGCAGAATTTCTCCATGAAGTGAACCACACGCTGATGAATGATTTTGTTTCCATGCCGAATGATGAAATCAACCGTTATATGAAAATGGAAAAGTTACTGGAAAATAAAATCTCCCGTCGCTTTAAGGTGCGTCGCTTGGAAATCCATGATTTTGGGTATCTCATGGAACATCTTTACGGCAGGGACGGTATCGCCTATGAAGATTATGAGTACCAGCTACCAAAGAAGAACTTGCAGAAAGAAACGCTGATAAAATACTACGACCTTATCCGTCCGACAAGATGTGTGATTGAGGAAAGCCAGCGATATTTACGCTTGGAACATGAGGATAAGGAAAGCTATGTGTCCTATTTTACCGTCAATGCGATTGTAGGCGAGCTTGATTTTCCGTCAAGCGAAATTTTCTATTTCCAGCAACAGCAATTCACATTCCCCGTTGATACTTCCATGAATGTAGAAATCGTGGAGAACCGAAAAGCATTAACAACCGTCCGCAACAAGAAAAAGGAATTGAAAGACCTTGACAATCACGCCTATCAAGCTGGAAGTGAAACCAGCTCAAATGTGGTGGACGCTTTAGACAGCGTGGACGAGCTGGAAACAGACTTAGACCAGAGCAAAGAAAGTATGTATAAGTTAAGCTACGTTATTCGGGTGTCTGCACCCGATCTTGACGAGCTGAAACGCCGTTGTGATGAAGTCAAGGACTTTTACGATGACCTCAATGTAAAGCTGGTGCGTCCTGCTGGGGATATGCTGGGGCTTCATTCTGAATTTTTACCAGCCAGCAAGCGATATATCAATGACTATGTGCAGTATGTAAAATCAGATTTTCTAGCAGGGCTTGGTTTTGGTGCGACACAGCAGTTAGGAGAAACTACGGGTATCTATATGGGCTATTCTGTTGATACGGGAAGAAATGTGTACCTGCAACCGTCCCTTGCCAGTCAAGGTGTAAAAGGTACAGTTACCAACGCTTTAGCGTCTGCTTTTGTCGGTTCGCTTGGCGGTGGGAAATCGTTCTGTAACAATCTTCTGGTGTATTATGCGGTGCTGTTTGGCGGTCAAGCACTTCTGTTAGACCCTAAAAGTGAGCGTGGCAACTGGAAAGAAACGCTCCCAGAAATCGCCCATGAAATCAATATCGTAAATCTAACCAGCGACAAGGACAATGCAGGACTTCTTGACCCGTTTGTGATAATGAAAAATGTCAAAGACGCTGAAAGTCTGGCAATCGACATCTTGACATTCCTTACGGGTATTTCCTCTAGGGACGGCGAAAAATTCCCCGTACTTCGTAAGGCGGTTCGCTCTGTTACCCAGAGCGACCGTCGGGGCTTGCTCCATGTGATAGATGAGCTACGCCGTGAAGAAACACCAATAGCAAGAAATATCGCAGACCATATCGACAGCTTCACGGACTACGACTTTGCACATCTGCTGTTTTCGGACGGTACGGTGGAAAATGCTATCAGTCTTGACAACCAGCTCAATATCATTCAAGTAGCCGACCTTGTACTGCCAGATAAGGACACGACTTTTGAGGAATACACGACCATTGAATTATTGTCGGTGTCTATGCTGATTGTGATTAGTACCTTTGCCCTTGATTTTATCCATTCGGACAGAAGTATTTTTAAGATTGTAGACCTTGATGAAGCGTGGGCGTTCTTAAATGTGGCACAAGGCGAAACCTTATCAAATAAGCTGGTGCGTGCTGGACGAGCTATGCAGGCAGGCGTTTATTTCGTTACACAATCCTCTGACGATGTATCAAAGGAAAGTCTGAAAAACAATATCGGCTTGAAATTTGCCTTTCGTTCTACTGACATTAACGAGATAAAACAGACCTTAGAATTTTTCGGTATCGACAAGGACGACGAAAACAACCAGAAACGCTTGCGTGATTTGGAGAACGGACAATGCTTATTGCAGGACTTATACGGGCGTGTCGGTGTAGTACAGATACACCCCGTCTTTGAAGAACTGCTACACGCCTTTGATACCAGACCGCCCGTACAGAGAAATGAGGTGGAGTGATGAAAGAAAGGATAAAAGGTGCGTTCACTAAAAAGAAGATACTACACTTTCTAAAAATAGCTCTGTTCGTGGTGGCACTCTCCCTTATCCTGCTTTCACTTTTGGGGACGGTGGCTCATGCGACGGGACTTGTGGACGATACCATAAACGCAGAAAATCTTTACTCAAAATATCCGTTGTCGAATTATCAGCTTGATTTTTATGTGGATAATAGCTGGTCGTGGTTGCCGTGGAACTGGCTGGACGGGATTGGAAAATCGGTACAGTATGGGCTTTATTGCATTACCAACTTTGTCTGGACTATCAGTTTATATTTGAGTAATGCAACGGGCTATGTGGTGCAGGAAGCCTACAAACTTGATTTTATTAACGATATGGCAGACAGTATCGGAAAAAGCATACAGACCTTAGCAGGCGTAACGCAGAACGGTTTTTCCAGCTCTGGCTTTTATGTTGGTTTCCTGCTTCTCATTATCTTAGTGGTGGGACTTTATGTTGCCTATACGGGACTTATCAAACGGGAAACCAGCAAGGCACTTCATGCCGTTATCAACTTTGTTGTGGTGTTCGTGCTGTCGGCTTCTTTTATTGCCTATGCTCCCGATTACATCAAGAAGATAAATGAGTTTTCATCAGACATCAGTACCGCTTCTTTGGACTTGGGAACAAAAATCATGCTCCCCAACTCTGACAGCGAGGGCAAGGACAGCGTGGACTTGATACGGGACAGCTTATTTTCTATTCAAGTGGAACAGCCGTGGCTACTCTTACAATTCGGGAACAGCAACGCAGAGGAAATCGGAACAGACCGTGTGGTCGCTCTGGTATCGGCAAGCCCAGAGGACGAGGACGGGAAAACCAGAGAAGAAGTCGTGAAAACAGAAATTGAGGACAATGACAACAACAATCTGACGATACCGCAGGTCGTGAACCGTTTAGGCATGGTGTTCTTCCTATTGTTCTTCAATTTAGGGATAACGATATTTGTATTCTTGCTTACGGGCATGATGTTGTTTAGCCAGATACTTTTTATTATCTTTTCAATGTTTTTACCTATCAGTTTTCTTCTTTCTATGATACCCAGTCAAGAAAATCTGGCAAAGCAGGCAATCGTGAGGGTGTTTAATACCATAATGACACGGGCAGGAATAACGCTCATTGTAACGGTGGCGTTCAGCATTTCCAGTATGTTTTATAACATATCCACGGACTATCCTTTCTTTATGGTAGCGTTCTTACAGATAGTGTGTTTCGCTGGTATCTACATGAAGCTGGGCGACTTAATGAGTATGTTCTCTTTGAACGCTAACGACAGTCAAAGCATGGGACGAAGAATTTTCCGCAGACCATATCTGTTTATGCGACATAGGGCTAGAAGAATGGAGCGACGCATGGCTAGAGCTGTTAGTCATGGAAGTATGGTTGGAGCTGGCACAGGTGCGGTTACGGGAGCTATGCTATCGGGTAATGGTTCTTCAAGGAGTAATCCTCAAAAAGATAAACGTACTTTTTCACGAAGCAACACTTCTTCCAGTTTTGGAAATCGTGCTGGTTCTGCTGTCGGTGCTGTCTTAGATACGAAAAATAAAGTAAAAGACAAGGCAAATGCTGTCAAAGAGAATATCAAGGATATGCCGACACAGACCGCTTATGCGGTGTATTCCGCAAAGGAAAAGGCAAAGTCCAGCGTGTCCGACTTTAAGCGTGGCATGGTGCAGGAACAGCAGTCCAGACAGACGGGACGTTTGGAAAAGCAGGAACAGCATAAGAAAAATATCGCTGACAAACGTATGGAGCTTCAAAAGGCACAAGAAGCAAAGCAGGTACAGCGAAAGGCTGACGGATCAGCGACAACGGGAGCTACCCGTCCCCATGAGCGACCAGCCACAGCTTCAACCATTCCAAAGCCGAGTGCGGAAAAAATGCAGGAAGTCAAACGCCCTGCCACAGCGACCACTTCAAAAGCAAGCGAGCCAGTCAAGACAAGCGTTATCAAAGAGCGTCCGCTATCTTCTGGTGCTTCTGATAGAAAAGCAACCCAGCTTACACAGCAAGTACATAGGCAGAATGTAGAAAAAGTAGTATTGCAGGAAACACGCCAGAATTACACCAAAGACCGCAGGAAAAAGGTTCAGCAGACCCATAGCGTCCAGAAGAACCAACAGACCATAGAGAAAAGCCGTAATCTTGTAACGAAGAAAGGACAGAAGAAAAAATGAAACTGAAACATATCGCTATCATTGGCAGTCTGTTTCCTATCCTCTTTTCTCTGGTGCTTTTCTTTGGTGTCCTCATTAGTGCGGACAGCGACGATGAGAACAGCAATTTTTCTTCTGGCATTACGGGTATGAACCTATCCGCAGAAGTCTTGAAACATCAGCCTATGGTGGAAAAGTACGCCAGAGAAAACGGTATCTCCGAGTATGTCAATGTGCTACTTGCTATCATTCAAGTAGAAAGTGGCGGTACGGCAGAAGATGTTATGCAGAGTTCGGAAAGTCTGGGTTTACCGCCCAACTCTTTAGATACGGAAAGCTCAATCAAGCAGGGATGTAAGTATTTTGCGTCCCTGCTTTCTTCCTGCAAAAATCAAGGTATCGACGACTTGAATGTAGCAATACAGTCTTATAACTATGGCGGTGGCTATGTGGGATATGTGGCAGGAAAAGGAAAAAAACACACTTTTAATCTTGCAGAGAGCTTCGCCCGTGAGAAATCGGGTGGAAAGAAAGTAACCTACACCAACCCGATAGCCGTTGCTAAGAACGGGGGCTGGCGGTATGGCTATGGAAATATGTTCTATGTGGAAGTAGTCAATCAGTATTTAGCAGTTCCGCAGGTATCGGGAGAACTGGCACAAAAGGTAATGAATGAAGCGTTGAAATATCAAGGCTGGAAGTATGTGTATGGTGGCAGTAACCCGAATACTTCCTTTGATTGTTCGGGGCTGACGCAATGGTGCTATGGAAAAGCTGGTGTTTCCTTACCGAGAACAGCACAAGCACAGTATGACGCCACCCAACATCTTCCACTCTCGCAGGCAAAGGCTGGGGACTTGGTATTTTTCCATTCTACCTATAACGCTGGAAGTTATGTAACACACGTCGGTATTCTTGTTTCGCCGACGCAGATGTACCACGCAGGAAATCCGATAGGATATGCAGACCTAAATAATAGTTACTGGCAACAGCACTTAATCGGTGCAGGACGAGTAAAACAATAGAAAGTGAGGATAACATTATGTTTAAGAAGAATAAGAAACAGACAGAAAATGTCAAAGAAAAAAAGGTGCGTACTGTCAAGGTAGGCACACATCAGAAAACCGTGATTGCGTTGTGGGTGGTGCTTCTCGCAAGCGTGAGCTTTGGGGTATATAAAAATTTTACCGCTATCGACCAGCACACCACCCATGAAAAAGAAATCATTGAACTTCGCTTGCAGGACACCAACGGGATAGAAAATTTCGTGAAGAACTTTGCGAAGTCCTATTACACATGGAATAACAGCAAAGAAGCGATTGAAGCAAGAACGCAGGCAATCAACGGTTATCTGACAAAGGAATTGCAGGACTTGAATGTTGATACAATCAGAACCGACATACCGACCAGCTCCACAGTTACAGATGTGATTGTATGGCATATCGAGCAATCGGGAACGGACACTTTTTCTGCTACCTACGAAGTAGATCAGCAGATAAAAGAGGGAGAACAGACAAGCAATGTCAAGGCAACCTATACCGTAAAAGTCCATGTGGACGCTGACGGGGATATGGTAATCGTTCAGAACCCTACCCTTGCACCAGCAATCGAAAAATCAGACTATGAGCCTAAGACACCAGAAGCAGACGCAAGCGTGGACGCTGATACCGTAAACGACGCTACCGCATTTCTGGAAACATTCTTTAAGCTGTACCCAACAGCCACAGAAAAAGAGCTTGCCTACTATGTAGCTGGAAATGTGATTGAACCTATCGGCAGGGACTACCTTTATTCTGAATTGGTAAACCCTATCTTTACAAAGGACGGGGACAATGTGAAAGTCAAGGTTGCTGTGAAATTCCTTGATAATCAGACAAAGGCAACGCAGGTATCGCAGTATGAGCTTGTGTTACAAAAAGATAGTAACTGGAAGATTGTAGGATAAATGATATAAAAAGACCGTAGCCTGTAATACACATTTATGTGCCTTACAGCTACGGTTATTTTTGAAATTGATTGCGTATATCCTTGTCTTTACGAAACGCTATTTTAGCGGACTTCATTAAATCTACTAAGAAACGTACTTCGTATTCATCACAGTCTGAAAAAATATCTTTTGCTTCTTTTTCAAAAATGATTTTAGAAGCAATCACATTATCGCATAAAAGAGTATCGACTGATACAGAAAGTGCATTGGCAATCGCAATCAAGGTTGGTAAACTGACTTTTGTTTTTCCTGTTTCTACATTACTCATGTGAGCTGGTGTAATGTCTATAAGGTCGGCAACGGTTTCTTGTGTTACGCCCTTTTTAATTCTTGCAATTTTAATACGCTGTCCGATTGCTTTGTAATCAACTTCCACAGTTTCCTCTCCTTTCCTGCTTTTTTATATTGTAACCATTCACAGAGTGTAATATAATACTCTGTGTAAATGAACAATTCTTTCAGTATATATCCAGGCTAAAAAGTTTAAAATATGGAAGAATATAAATGCAAAGGGGGTATGTCTATATGTTAAGATTTCGTAAAAAGGATAGCAAAGAGCTTATAAAAAGAATGGCTAAAACAAATGGCTGTTCGGTATCTGAAATTCGCAGAGAAATGCAGTATGCTATTGATGAAGCTAGAAATAGTAATGACCCAAACAAGCAAGCGGAATTTCAACGTTTATTTGGAAATAAGATACCCAGTCCAGAAGAATTTATTTGTGTAGTTAGCAAGAATTTAAAATTTTAGTAAATACGGAGCGTGAACAATGAAAAAAGCAGAAACGCAGGAACAGGAATTTTTGGAAGTTTGTTCTTCTTACGACTATGACCTTTTAACTGGAAAGAGAGAAATGACATTAAAAGACTATGAACGAATTACTTATTTAGTGGGTTCTCTTGGATATAGTCAATATCTTCAAATCCTTATTGGAAAATATATGGACTTAGCACAAGCTGACGAAGAACGAGAAGAAAGAGAACATGAAATATATTTAGAATACCCAGAGTATTATGAGGACGAGGGAATTTTGGAAGAAGAAGAAAAATGGCTGGAAGAATTTTTAAATCAACTTCCAGAGAAGAAAAGAGAATATTTTGAAAAACTTATAAAAGAGAGTTAAAGCTACTAAAAAAAGTTACTGTATTCAGATGTTCTGATCACAGTAACTTTTTATCATTATACAAGGGAAAACAAATGCTAATAGACAAAATATTTTTTTCGTAACTTACATTTTCAATTTTACCGTCAATCTTTTTCAGCAATTCCTTTACAATATACAAGCCCAGACCAGAACTTCCTTTGGTGCGTGATTTATCAACAGTATAAAACTTGTTAAATAATAAGTTTACATCAATATCATCAAGGGATTTTGTTGAATTTTTAATTGTGAACACTCCTTTTTGATTGATAGAAACTTCAATGTAATTATCTGAATAACGAAGTGCATTTACAATTAAATTTTCAATAATTCGTTTACAGATAAGGTTATTTCCATATATCCATACAGGAGTATTTTCTGTTTGAATGGTTGGTTGGATTTCTCCAAATTCATAATACTTTTCAATTAAGCAATCTGTAACAATTCTATTTATGTCAACACGCTCACATTCAACATCAACTTGCTCATTTTCTATCACAGATAAATCATAAAACTCTTGTACTAAATCCGTGAGATAATCTGTTTTTGCCTTAATGATTTTAATGTATTGTCCTTGTTCCTGTTTATCTTCACATTCTTGCAGAAGTGTTAAATAGCCTTGTATAGATGTCAAAGGTGTTCTTAAATCGTGGCTTATATTAGATATAGACTGTTTTAACTGTTCTTCTTCCTGCTTAATTTGAACCTGTAATTTTTTATGTAGATTATCTTTTTGATTGATTGCATAAGCTAATTCTTCAATGTCCCTATTTGATAAAGATACTCGTATTTTCCGTTGTTGCTTTATTTGCTTATTTATGTTGCGAATTGTTCTGATAATAGAGAATAAGGAAAATGCTAATATGAAGATAAAGCAAATCAATAAGAAATATAACATATTCGCATTTCCCCTTTCTGTTATGATTAGCGTATTTCTTGCTTTCTTAGTATAAATGCTGAAACAAGAAATGTAATAATTACAGTTCCCACGAAATAAATCAAAATATTGATTTCTAAATTATTTATCATATTATAAGAACAGGTATTCATCCAGTAATACATAGGATTTATTTTTAAGTATGTTAGAACTCTCCATGATTGAGTTGACATATTATCCCATGTCATCATATAGATAAGCGGTCCGCTAAATGTAAACAATGACATAGCACCTACAACGATTGCCGTATGTTTGAATATTACACATAACATAAGTGTAATTCCGATAAACGCTCCCATAATCATACAATTTAGTCCTGCAATTTTCAGCATTGGAAACAGTTGTATTGGAATATTAAATTTCGCACATTCTATTATAAATGCAATCATAATAAATGAAAAGTATAGAAATATACTGGTAATCGAAATCACAATATATTTCGCAACAAAAAACTTAATTCGGCTTTGTCCGCTTGCGATTGCAATTTTAATTGTTGAATCCGTATATTCTCTTGAAAAGAAAATAACAGAAAATATAAGAACAATCAGCCAGAAAAATACAGTATAAGATGTGGCTGTCCTTATTATTTCTTCAATCAATGGGTGTGCTGTATCGCTATAAGCACGAGCAAGAAATCCAACAGTTTCTCCTATTTTCCATGTTTCGTCTAAACTTGAACTTGATGCCACAAATTGTTGCTGACCGCCTATGGAGAAAATTCCAAAGACTGCTAAAATCAAAGCAAAGGTTAAGTACAATGCCTTTGTATGAAATAACTTATAAAATTCTGCTCTTATTTGATTAAACATTTTTTCGTCCCCCTATTAGATTTTCAAAGTATGTTTCCAAATTTTCTCCTTGCACAGAAATTTCATCAATAATAACTCCATTACTGGATAGTAATTTAGAAATCATTCTTACATTATCTAAGCACTCGTATATCCGAATAGAATTATCGGGGTAAACGGAGTAATTGTTAATATTTCCCTTTTGCTCTAATAAAAGAGTGGTTTTTTGGATATTATCAGTCCTTAAACAAATATGGCGTTTACATTCTTCGTTCAATTCTTCGGCAGAAATTTGTTTCAAAAGTTCTCCTTTATGAAGAAATCCGTAACAGGTAGCAAGCTGATGTAATTCACTTAATATATGGCTGGATATTAAAATCGTTACCTCTCGTTCTTTTACTAATTTTTTAAGAAGTTCTCTTAATTCAATAATTCCCGTTGGATCAAGTCCGTTGACGGGTTCGTCCAAAATCAAAAATTCTGGCTCACCTAATAATGCAACACCTAAAGCAAGCCTTTGTTTCATTCCTAAAGAAAAGTTTGCCACTCTTTTTTTGCCAGCATTGGATAAACCTATCAACTCTAAAGTATCGGCAATACACTCTTTGTTTGGAATACCACGCTGTATTCTTTGCACCTCTAAATTTTGTGAAGCTGTCATATCCTTGTATAATGCAGGCATTTCAATCGTGCAACCGATTTTTGTCCTTTCATATTGCAGATTATCTGTATGTCCAAACAGGATTATTTCTCCCTCACTCTTAAAATTAAGTCCCGTTAATAATCGGATTAGAGTTGTTTTTCCTGCCCCATTTTCGCCTACAAGACCGTAGATTTCTCCTTTTGGAATAGTTAAGTTCACATTCTTTAAAGCATAGAAATCTTTATATTTTTTGCTTAGATTTTTTGTTTCGCATATAAATTTTGTCATTCTAAACACTCCTTTCTATGCCACTATATCTGATAAGTCTAAAGAAAATCTAAAGTCATTTAATTTTATAACCGATTCCCCAAATGGTTTGTATATAATCTTCATTTGTAATTGCCTTGATTTTTTTACGAATATGACTAATATGGGTATTTATCGTATCATCATCATAAGCATAAGTTTCATTCCAAATGGATTCATATAAATTTTGCTTTGAAAAAATTTTTTGCGGATATTGCAATAATAGTCTTAAAATCTTTAACTCGGTTGATGTAAAAGATACTAATACCTCTTTGATATAAACTAGAGAGTTATTGATTTCGATATCTCTATATGTCAAAGTATCATTTTGGCAGGACGTATTTGAAGTCCTTTTCAAATTTGCCTTAATACGAGCAAGAAGCTCATGCAGGTCAAAAGGCTTAGTCATATAATCATCAGCACCTAATTTTAATAAATCTATTTTTGTCTGTACCATTGTTTTTGCGGAAACAACAATGACAGGAGCATTTGTAAATTTACGCAATCGCTGCAATACATCATTTCCATTTAACTTCGGTAACATAATATCAAGTATTATTAAATCTGGAACAAGCGATTTACATAATTCTATTCCCTCTGCACCATTCAAGGCATAATGAACGATATATTTATTATTTTCTAAGAATTTTGCAATCATATTGCAAATGTCTATATCATCTTCAATAATAGCAATTTTATTCATGTGATTTCATCTCCTTTAATTAGATATTGTACCATAAGGTTTTTATGCTATCCACATGAAACAAAGAAGTCTATGGTACATTTAGAAATTATTTAGAAATATACTTTATGATTTTGGAAAATAATTTTGATGTGTAAATTAGGGAGTATGTTTCATGGAATGTTTTAAAGAAATTTATCGGCTATAAATGGAAAAAGCAATCAATAAAATCGTTAATTAGATATATAAATTCATTTGCTCGTGCAAACAGTCTGTTTTGTGCGGGCTTTTTTCATTCTGGAAAAATTTTGGCTTTTTTGAGTTCTCAACTTAACAAATCACACCTGCCGTTCCCTATATGGTGTGGAAAGAGGGATAACCACTTTTCACGTCGTAACGGAAAGGGGGTGAGATTGATGAAACCGTCTGACTTCCAGAAAACAGTTCAATGCCGTTTTGAAAGTTGTTTGAAGAAAGTTGTCCGACATGTTGTTAAGGACTATCAGAAGAAATTAAAACGACGACAAAAGGAAGAAACACTCTTTTGTGAACTTCCAGAAATCGTTGTAGAAAATCTGGCTGTCTGGGACGACTATGATACGGACTATACGATTTTCAACGTATGCGGTAATGATATTCGTGTCTATGATGATGAATTGGCAGAAGCCTTGAAACAGTTGTCCGAGCGTAACCGTGAAACTTTGCTGATGTATTACTTCTTGGAAATGAACAACGAAGAAATTGCAAAAAAGCAGAATATTTCCAGAAGCGGTGTATTCCAAAATCGACATAATTCATTGGCACTTATGAAAAAATTACTAAAGGAGAAACAGTAAAATGAAGCAAACATTTAAGAAGCCGTCCTACTATTTGCTTTCACAAGCAATGGGCGGGGACGAAAAAGCGATTGAAAAGATACTGGCATTTTATGACCCGTACATATCAAAGTGCTGTCTGCGTCCACTCTATGATGAATACGGCAATGTTTATATTGTTGTAGATATGGAGTTAAAGGGACTTATCAGAGAAGCACTTATTAAAATGATTTTAGGGTTTGATATTGCCTTAGAAATCGAAGAAGAATAACAAGCAGTAACCGCAGAGCATGATTTGTTCAATCCCCCTCTTTCCTGCTCTGCACCTGCTTTTACATGAAAGCAACACGCTTTCGCCACAGCTCTTTGACAACTGAATAAAGCAGACAGATACGTTTGTGAGATAGCGAGCCACGGGGACTGTACGCCACGACCTTTTCAAAAGAAAGCGAGCGACCCACGCAGTGATCCGAGAGCGACTGTTGGAAAAGTCGTTTTGCCACGACCTATCCTCACAGAATAATGATACGTCCGCATGGTGCGGTTCTGCCCACAAGAATGGGAATAGTTGAGATACTAACGGAGCTTTCCAAAGCCGTCTGCCTGCTTCTGTAACTTATAAATAGACACACAATAAAGGGGGTGTTACATTATGTTAAAGACTGATGTGTTAAATGATGTGATGTTCCAGCGAGGTAAGGTGTTGGAATATGAATAAAACGAAAATAAGAGCAACGGAACAACCGATTGCTGTTGATATAGAGGGACTGTCTGCTATGTTATCTTGTGGTCGTGCTACTGCAAGAAAGATTGGCGAGCAGGCAGGAGCAAAAATTGTGATAGGTCGCAGGGTTCTTTATTCCATAGAAAAAGTCAAGAAATACTTGCTATATTTGGAAGAATAGAACGATTTTCTATTTATGTTCTCTGGCGTGTGTAGTATAATAAGAAAGGACAAAGCACGCTGTGAGAACAAGAAAAGAGGCTTTTTCAGAAAGGAATGGTTCTCATGGCAATTAGTAGAAAAGACCCAAAAGGAAGAAAATTAAGAGAGGGCGAAAACTGGCGTAATGATGGAAGATACAGTTATCGTTATACAGATGTAAGAACAGGCAAGAGATTGACAGTCTATGCACAAGATTTACCAGAGCTTCGAGAAAAAGAGAAGCAGATTGCAAAAGATATGGAAGATAATATATTGACAGACGGAGCAATCAAAAAAATGACGCTTAACACGTTGTTTGAGCGTTATATGGCAACTCGTGAGCTGGCTGATACTACAAGAGTTAGTTATGTTCGTGCTTGGGAAAACAGAGTAAAAGACGAGATTGGAAATATTAAAGTTGTTCAACTTTTACCCTCACATATTAAAGCGTATTATGCGAAACTTTCCAAAGCTGGATATGCTTATTCTACAATCAAGTATATTCACAACCTGCTTTATCCTGCATTAGAAATGGCTGTTGATGATGATATTATCCGAAAGAACCCTGCAAAAAGTTCCATTAGCGATTATGGAAAACCAGCAGAGGAAAAAGAAGCCTTAACTGTTTCTCAACAAGAAAAGTTTATGGAGTTTGTAAAACAGAGCAATGTCTATAACACATATTATCCCATGTTTACCATAATGATTGGTACGGGGTTAAGGTGTGGGGAGCTTATTGGTCTTACATGGAAAGATATAAACATCAAGGCAAAAACGGTTAATGTAGACCACCAGCTCATTTATAAGAATTTAGGCGACGGTTGCAAGTTCCATATCTCAACACCAAAAACGGAGTCGGGTATTCGTATTATACCTATGACACAAGAAGTTGCAAAAGCCTTTGAGGAACAAAGGAAAATCAATTTTATGCTTGCAAAGGATAAGAGCATTGAGGTGGACGGGTATTCAGGGTTTGTCTTTACAGCGAAATCGGGCAGACCGCTTATGCCGAATGGCGTAAATAGTGTTTTATATAACATTGTAGACGCATATAACAAAACCGAAGTAGAGAGAGCAAAAAAAGAGCATAGGAAAGCAGAACTGTTACCGAAGTTTTCAGCTCATGTAATGCGTCACACAGCTTGTACCAGAATGGCAGAGTGCCGTATGGACGTAAAAGTTCTTCAATATATTATGGGACACGCCCATATAGATGTAACAATGGAAGTGTATAACCATATTGGAGAGCTGACAAGGATTGAAAATGAGATTGCAAGGCTGGATAATATGGTGTTAAATGCTTGACACCCTAAAAAGAAAAATTGGTGTCAAATTGGTGTCAAAACAGAAAAAATCACAATTTCAAAAGAAATAAGATACTGCAAACCATTGATTTTAAAGGGTTTGCAAAAAAATAACAAAAATATTAGCACTCAATGCTTGACAGTGCTAATAATGCGTGCTATAGTACAGATAGAACAAAGGAAGGGGAACGAAAAGAAAGGTTCGCCAGAAAGTGTTCCGAACGTATTATGAGTGTTTGAAAGGAGACAGGACTTATGTTAATGCCTAGTATTTTTAATAATAATTTATTTGATGATGATTGGTTTGGATTTCCGTTTTACGGATATGCAGATAAAGCAGAGAACAGAGCAGAAAAGAAGCTCTATGGACATCATGCGAATAATCTGATGAAGACAGATATCAAGGAAATGAAAGATGGATATGAACTTGAGATTGATCTTCCAGGGTTCAAGAAAGATGAAGTTACTGCAGAATTGAAAGATGGTTATCTGACAGTCAGTGCGGCGAAAGGTCTTGATCAGGATGAACAGGAGAAAGAAACCGGCAGGTATATCCGCCGTGAACGTTACGCAGGAGCATGTCAGAGAAGTTACTATGTTGGTGAAGATATCACAGAAGAAGATATCAAAGCAGAATTTAAACATGGTATTCTGAAACTCTTTGTTCCGAAAAAAGAAGCAAAACCAGCGGTAGAAGAGAAGAAATATATCACAATTGAAGGTTAATATAGAAGATAAATTTCCCCCGGAGAGCAATCTCCGGGGTGTTTTACAGGCAGGAGGTGACAGAACATGGCAGCAAAGCGGGATTACTACGAGGTGCTCGGAGTAGCAAAGAATGCAGATGAGAAGACAATCAAAAAAGCTTACCGGAAGATGGCAAAGAAGTATCATCCGGATACCAATGCCGGAAATCCGGATGCAGAAAAGAAATTCAAAGAAGTAACAGAAGCCTATTCAGTACTGAGTGATCCGGAAAAGAAGAAGATGTATGACCAGTTTGGACACGCCGCATTTGACCAGTCTGCAGGAGGCAGCTATCAGGGCAGTGGATTTGGAAATGGTTTCCAGGGATTCAAAAGTGGTCCTGGAGGATATCAGGAGTATCATTTTACAGGAAATGCAGATGATATTTTCGGAGATATGTTTAAAGATATCTTCCATGGAAGCAGCAGTAAAAGCACAGATGGTTTCGGAGGTCATGGCTTTCACAGAAGCAGTTTCTATGACGATGGATCCGGATTTGGTGGCTTCGGAGGATTTGGCGGTCACGGGTCAGCAGGCTTTGATCAGAAAGGACAGGATCTGAATGCCAGTGTATCTGTTACATTTGATGAGGCAGCATTTGGATGTGATAAAAGAATTACTCTGCAGGATCAGAGCGGAAAGGCGCAGACACTTGAGGTGCATATTCCGGCAGGAATTGACAGTGGAAAGAGTATAAGACTTCGTGGAAAAGGGATGCCTGGAACCGGAAAAGGCGGTGTAGGAGATCTGCTTCTGAAAGTAACTGTTCAGCCAAAAGCCGGATATGAACGAAAAGGTATGGATGTTTATACAACGGTCAGCATTCCTTATACAACGGCTGTGTTTGGTGGAGAAGCAAGGGTGCATACCCTGTATGGTGATGTGATGTGCAAGATTAAAGAAGGAACACAGTCAGGAAGCAGGATTCGTTTAAGAGGAAAAGGAATCGTTTCCATGAAGGATGCAAATGTCCATGGTGATCAGTATGTAACGGTACAAATTCAGGTTCCGAGACATTTAAATGCAGAAGCAAGACAGAAACTGATGGAATATAAGAAAGCCGCTGCCGGAGGAAGATAAAGGATCCGGGGCGTTTCATATAGATGGGACTCAGAAAATGAGTTCGATGATTTGACAGGGAAGTAAAAATTTGTATAGATTTAGCACTCGACTCTTGACAGTGCTAACAACAAGTGCTATAGTTCGAGTAGAACAAAGATAGCAAGGCAAAGGAGGGACTCATGTTATGAATATCAATAAATTTACACAAAGTTCTATGGCAGCAGTACAGAACCTTGAAAAGATTGCGGCAGATTATGGCAACCAGGAAATTGAACAGGAACATCTTCTGTATTCTTTGCTTACAATAGATGACAGCCTGATTCTCAAGCTGATTGAGAAGATGGGCATTACAAAAGAGACGATGATGAATCGTGTGGAAGAGCTTTTACGGAAGCGTCCGAAGGTACAGGGCGGTCAGATGTATATTGGTCAGAATCTGAATAATGTGCTGATCCATGGTGAGGATGAGGCAAAGCAGATGGGTGATGAATATGTATCGGTTGAGCATCTGTTCCTCGCACTTCTGAAATATGCGAACCGTGAGATCAAAGGTATGATGAAGGAACTTGGAATCACAAGGGAAAGCTTCCTTCAGGTACTTTCTTCGGTAAGAGGTAATCAGCGAGTAACCAGTGATAATCCGGAAGCTACTTATGATACCTTGAACAAATACGGGGAAGATCTGGTAGAAAAAGCCATGGAGCAGAAGCTGGATCCGGTCATCGGACGTGATGCAGAGATCCGGAATGTGATCCGTATCCTGTCACGTAAGACAAAGAACAACCCGGTTCTGATCGGTGAACCTGGTGTAGGTAAGACAGCAGCAGTAGAAGGTCTGGCACAGCGTATCGTGCGTGGTGATGTACCGGAAGCTTTGAAAGATAAAAAAGTATTTGCACTGGATATGGGAGCACTGGTTGCAGGTGCCAAGTATCGTGGTGAATTTGAAGAGCGTCTGAAAGCAGTTCTGGAAGAAGTCAAGAACAGTGATGGAAACATCATCCTGTTTATCGATGAGCTGCATACCATTGTAGGTGCCGGAAAGTCAGACGGTGCAATGGACGCCGGAAATATGTTAAAACCAATGCTTGCCCGTGGTGAGCTGCATTGTATTGGTGCGACAACTCTGGATGAGTATCGCCAGTATATCGAAAAGGATGCCGCTCTGGAACGTCGTTTCCAGCCGGTTATGGTGGATGAGCCTTCAGTTGAGGATGCCATTTCTATCCTTCGTGGATTGAAAGAGCGTTATGAAGTATTCCATGGTGTCAAGATCACAGACAGCGCACTGGTTGCGGCGGTTACTCTGAGTAACCGTTATATTTCAGACCGTTTCCTTCCGGATAAGGCAATCGACCTGGTTGATGAAGCATGTGCATCCATTAAGACAGAGCTGGATTCTATGCCGACAGAGCTGGATGAACTGAACCGTAAGATCATGCAGCTGGAGATTGAAGAAGCCGCTTTGAAGAAAGAGGATGACCGACTGAGCAAGGAAAGACTGCAGAAACTGCAGGAAGAACTTGCCGAAGAACGGGAAAAATTCGCAAAGCAGAAAGCACAGTGGGATAACGAAAAACATTCTGTTGAACATGTACAGAAGATCCGTGAGCAGATTGAACAGCTGAACCGTGAAATCGAAGCAGCTCAGAGGAGTTATGATCTGAACAAGGCAGCAGAGCTTCAGTACGGACGTCTTCCACAGTTGCAGAAACAGCTGGAAGAAGAGGAAGCAAAGGTAAAAGATGAAGATCTGTCACTGGTTCATGAAAGTGTTACCGATGATGAGATTGCCAAGATTATTTCCCGCTGGACTGGTATTCCGGTTGCAAAATTAAACGAAAGCGAGAGAAGCAAGACACTGCACCTTGCAGATGAACTTCACAAACGTGTCATCGGACAGGACGAAGGCGTTACGAAAGTAACCGATGCAATCATCCGTTCCAAAGCAGGAATCAAAGATCCGACTAAGCCGATTGGTTCCTTCCTCTTTCTTGGACCTACAGGTGTAGGTAAAACAGAGCTTGCAAAAGCACTTGCCGAGAATCTGTTTGATGATGAGAACAATATGGTGCGTATCGATATGAGTGAGTACATGGAGAAATATTCTGTGTCCCGTCTGATCGGAGCGCCTCCGGGATATGTCGGATATGATGAGGGCGGTCAGCTTACGGAAGCCGTTCGCAGAAAACCGTATTCCGTAGTGCTTTTCGATGAAGTAGAAAAAGCACATCCGGATGTATTTAACGTACTTCTGCAGGTACTGGATGACGGACGTATCACGGACTCGCAGGGACGTACCGTTGATTTCAAGAATACGATCCTGATCATGACATCGAACATCGGATCTTCTTATCTGCTGGATGGTATTGATGAAAATGGCGATATCAAACCAGAGGCAGAGGAGATGGTCATGAATGATCTGAGAGCACATTTCAGACCGGAATTTCTGAACCGTCTGGATGAGACGATTATGTTCCGTCCGCTGACGAAAGATAATGTCTACTCTATCATCAGCCTGCTTGTCAATGATATCAATAAACGGCTTGCAGATAAAGAACTGAGGATCGAGCTTACCGAAGCAGCCAAACAGCTTGTAGTGGAAGGCGGATATGATCCGACCTATGGTGCAAGACCATTGAAGAGATATCTTCAGAAGAATGTTGAAACCGAGGCAGCTAAACTGATCCTGGAAGGAAATGTTGGCAGCGGAGATACGATCCTGATCGATAATGTGGATGGAAAACTTACAGCAAGGATCAAGCAGCACTTAAGAGAAGTATAAGATAAGGAAAATAAATGGATATGAGCAGTAGGACAATGAAAAAAGGTTTTGTCCTACTGCTTTTTCGGTTAATAAAATTTCAGATCTGTGAAATAATGTGAGTAAAGAGAAAAAACTAGGAGGACACATTATGAGCGGAATGAAATTTGAAAAAGAAATCTTTATGAAGTATTTGATCGAGCGGGAAGCATCGGAGGCAACAAAGAAGAAATATATGACAGATGTAACGACTTTTTATTCCTATGCAGCAGAAGCGGAAGAAATAGATAAGGAACTTCTGCTTGCTTACCGGGAGTGGCTGATGCAGCATTATGCAGTAAGCAGTGTAAATTCGATGCTTGTGGCACTGAATCAGTATTTACTTGCCGTTGGGCTTGGAAAATGGAAGCTCCGCAGAGTCCGTGTACAGGGCTGTAATTCAAAGATGATGGAAAGAGAACTGCAGAAATCCGATTATATCAAACTGGTGCGGAAAGCAAAAGAGCAGGGAAAGGAACAGCTTGTAATGATTATGGAGACGCTTGCAGGGACAGGAATCCGGATCAGTGAGCTAAGATATTTTTCAGTTGATAGTGTTCAAAGAGGGATCGTGAAGGTGTGGAATAAAGGAAAATACAGACCGGTTATTTTAACGGATCAGTTGAGAAAAAGACTGTTGTATTATATAAGAAAAAACAAAATTCAAAAGGGAAATGTGTTTATAACGAGATCGGGTCATGAAAAAGACCGGTCGAATATATGGAGAGAATTAAAACAGCTTGCAGTAAGTGCGGGGGTGGAAACCGAAAAAGTATTTCCGCATAATTTCAGACATATGTTTGCAAGAATTTTTTACAGGGTTACTGGAAATCTGTTGCAGCTTGCGGATATTCTGGGACACAGCAGTATCGAGGTGACAAGAATTTATGCTTCGGATGGAATTATGGAATGGAAAAAGAGCATGGAAATGTTAGAGATGCTTGTAGAATGACGACATAATGTTAATTATGTTGTAGTTTTCAATATAGGTATTTTGACTCGAAAATATGAAAATAAAAAGGAAAAAATAAATGTTTTACATAATTAAAGTGAAAGGACTGTTTTGTATTTTTGTGACGTTTTTTAATGTTGACAGTCTTTGTAATACAGACTAGAATATAGTTGGACTGAGTTTGGACGATTTATATTACAACATAATTAACATTATGTAGAAAAGAGGGAACATATGGAAAGAGATATATTTGATGATATGATAAAGAGAGTGGACTGTTCATATGTATCCGATCTGAGATACAACAAAAAAATAGTAGAATCCAAGCTGAAAACGATGGATTTAAGTTTATATAATGAGAAGCAGCTGGAAGAATTTGCACAATATGTATTTAACTGTGGATGGAGTGAAATCGGCGGTAAGCTTGATAAATAAAAGATAAAATAATGAAAATGGATGCGGGATATGATAAAATGAATATCATATTCCGTATTTTTTGTGTATACGATGAGCCAAGTGCAGATTTGTGCTTGCACAAGGATCTGCATTTGTCGAATGTACATCACCTGGCTGTTAAGCGAGATGGTGTACAAAGTATACAAATCGAGCAGGAGTCAGCCTGCTCGATTATTTACAGAGAGGAGACAGCAGGAATGTCACACATCATTTTCCATATAGATGTCAATTCAGCCTACCTTAGTTGGACGGCAGTAGAACAACTGAAAAATGGTGCCGATGTGGATATCCGCACGATCCCCGCGATCATCGGCGGTGATAGAGAATCACGCCATGGGATCGTATTGGCGAAATCTCCGTCGGCAAAGAAATTCGGCATCCGGACGGGAGAGCCGGTGGTAAATGCGTTCCGCAAGTGTCCGAATCTTCACATGGATCCGCCAAATCACAGGATGTACAGGGAGTATAGCCGGAGACTGATGGATTTCCTGAAAACTTATACACCGGAAATCGAGCAGGTCAGTGTGGACGAGTGCTATATGGATTTTACCGGAATCGCACAGCGCTTTTCTTCGCCGGTGGAGGCTGCGTATGAAATCAAAGCCCGGGTTTATGAAAAGTTTGGGTTTACCGTGAATGTGGGGATTTCGACAAACAAGCTTCTGGCAAAAATGGCATCAGACTTTGAAAAGCCAAACCGTGTCCACACTCTTTTCCCGGAAGAGGTCAAGGAAAAAATGTGGCCGCTTCCGGTGAGTGAGCTTTTTATGGCAGGAAAGTCCAGTGTGGCGATTCTGGAAAAGCTGGAAATCCGGACAATTGGTGAGCTTGCGCAGACAGATCCGAAGCTTCTGGAATTCCATTTGAAAAGTCATGGGAGAACGCTGTGGGAATTTGCAAATGGAATCGGTGACGCGAAGGTGCAATCCGAGGAGACCGCAGCAAAGGGTGTCGGTAATTCCACCACACTTCCAAAAGATGTGGAAAAGGCAGAGGATGCAAAAAAGGTTCTATTTTCTCTGGCAGAAAGTGTGGGAAAGAGACTAAGGAAAGCAGGGCAGAAAGCCAATATGGTTAGTGTGGAAATCCGCTACAGTGATTTTCAGAATGTATCTCACCAGAAGCAGCTTGGCAGAGCATCCGGTGCAGATCAGGTGATCTACGAGGCGGCCTGCAGTCTGTTCGATGAGCTGTGGAACGGTAAGCCAATCAGATTGCTTGGTGTTCGCACAGCGAAGCTTGTGGACGAAGATGAACCGGAGCAGTTAAGCCTGTTTGACCTGCAATTCGAGGTGAAATCTGAGAAGCCGAAGAAGAGCATGGAAAAGCTGAAAAAGCTCAGTGCGGCAATGGGAGAGATCCGCGGAAAGTATGGGGCGGATGCGGTGATACGGGGCAGTGTTCTGGAGCAGAGAGAAAAAGAGAAGAAATATGAAAAGAAACAGTTCTGAAAATTTCCCGGGAAACTTTCAGAGCTGTTTCCATGCCTTGACACCTAAAGAATCCCTGGAGTATAATGAGATGATATGTAGAAATATAAGGGGATAGAAAGGAGCTTCTTTAAACAATGGAATTTAAAGACAGAGAATTTATTCCGGTACTGCTTGGTGGAGATATCAATACTTACAGTGTTGCCCGCGCATTTTATGAGCAGTATCAGGTGAAGACATATATATTTGGAAAGTTTGCAACAGGACCGAGTTACGGAAGTAAGATCATCGAATATCATCCGAATCCGAAGATTGATACGGACGATTATTTTCTTCAGACAGTCAATGGATTTGCAAAAAAGCATAAAGACAAAAAGATTATGCTCATCGGATGTGGTGACAGTTATGTGGCGCTGATCAGTAAGCATAAGGCAGAGCTTGAGAAAAATATTATCGCACCATATATCGATTTTGATCTGATGAACAGTCTGCAGCAGAAAGAGACTTTCTACAAGTTGTGCGAAAAGCATGGGGTAGATTATCCGGGAACGATTATTTACGATCAGTCCATGGGACTGGATTTTGAGATGAATTTCCCGTACCCGGTAATTTTAAAGCCGTCTGACAGTATTTCTTACTGGGAGCATCCGTTTGCAACCCAGAATAAGATCTACACGATCAAGGACAGAAAAGAACTGGAAAAAGTAATTCGGGATATCTATGGGGCAGGTTATACAGATAAACTGATCATCCAGGATATGATTCCGGGAAATGATGAATATATGCGTGTTCTGACTTCTTATTCTGATCGGAATGGAAAAGTTAAAATGATGTGTCTGGGACATGTACTCCTGGAAGAACACACACCACACGGACTTGGAAATCATGCAGTTATCATCACAGAGCCAAACGAAGAGCTGATGATGAAGGTGAAGAATCTGCTGGAAGATTTGCACTATGTAGGATTCTCCAACTTTGATATCAAGTATGACAGGCGTGATGGCAAATACCGTTTCTTCGAGATCAACACCCGCCAGGGACGAAGTAATTATTATGTGACAGGATCTGGATTCAATGTTGCAAAATATGTAGTAGAAGAATATGTTTACGGAAAAGAACTGCCGCTTGAATTTGCAAAAGAAGAACATCTCTGGATGACAGTACCGAAGGCAGTTGCTTTCAAATATATCAAAGAAGAAGCAAACCGTGAGAAGATGAGACGCCTTCTTAAGGAAAAGAAGATGGTCAATCCGGTATTTAAGAGAGGTGATTTTAAACCAAGACGTTATCTTGCTATGGTGAAGAATCATCTCAGACAGTTTGGTAACTTTAAGAAATATTACAGCTAAGAGAAGCTGAAACAGGGAGAATGATATGCTGAAAAAATTAGGTGTTATCGGCGGAATGGGACCGGAGGCGACAAGTTTTTATTATGCAAGAGTGATCGCGAGGACAAAGGCGGAGAGTGATCAGGAGCATATCAACATGATCATTTTAAGTCATGCGACAATGCCGGACAGGACACAGGCAATCCTTACAGGAAATAAGCTTCCGTTTCTGAAAGCAATCACACAGGACGCAAGAGATCTGGAGATGCTGGGAGTGGAAAATATTGCGATTCCGTGCAATACCTCGCACTATTTCCTGGAAGATATCCAGAAATCTACAAGTGTTCCGATCATCAATATGGTAGAGGAGAGTGTCAGATATGTAGTAGAGGCTCATCCAAAAGTGAAGAAGATCGGGATCATGGGAACAGATGGAACGATGCAGGCAAAGACTTACCACCGAGCCTGCGAAAAATTTGGAATCACACCGGTAGTTCCGGGAGAAGCCTGCCAGAAAGATGTGATGTCGCTGATCTATGATGATATCAAAAAAGGAAAGCCGGGAGACAAGAACAAATTTGACCGTGCCTATAATGATCTGAAGGCAAAAGGCTGTGATGCAGTAATTCTTGCATGCACAGAGATTTCGGTATTCAAAGAATATTATCAGGTACCGGCAGACTGCATGGATGCAATGGATGTTCTGGTAAGAGAATCCATCATCAGATCCGGCGCAGAGTACCGGGAATAATACCGGAAAGAATATAAGGGAGATAAATACCAGATGGAAAAATACACATTACAGGAGTACGCAAATCTGTTACAGAACCTGCGTATGATGAAAGAATTTTATTCAAATGGGGAAGAAGAAAAAAACGTAGGATATCTGACCTATGATTCCAGAGAGGTGACGGAAGGGACATTGTTTATTTGCAAAGGTGCGGCATTTAAGGCTGAGTATCTGGATGCAGCGATCGAAAAAGGTGCGATTGCTTATGTCAGCGAAGTAAAATATGAAACGAAAGAAGATGTTCCATATTTTCTGGTAGACGATATCCGTAAGGCGATGCCTCCACTTGCAGAGAAGTTCAATAATGCACCGTGGAAGAAACTGACGATCACCGGAATCGGCGGAACAAAAGGAAAATCCACTTCTGCTTACTATATGAAAGCAATCGTGGATGATTATATGGAAGCAACCGGTGGAAAGGAAAGTGCAGTCCTTTCTTCAATCGATATTTATGACGGAGTGATCAAGAAAGAATCCCATATTACTACGCCGGAGTCGGTAGAATTGCAGGAGCATCTGCGCCATGCCGTAGAAAGTGGTATTACATTTGCTGAGATGGAAGTATCTTCACAGGCGTTAAAATACAATCGTGTCGATAACATGCAGTTTGATGTGGGAATTTTTCTGAATATTTCAGAGGACCATATCAGTCCGATCGAGCATCCGGATTTTGAAGACTATTTTTCGTCTAAACTGAAAATTTTCGGAAAATCACGTTACGGAGTTGTGAACATGGATGCAGATTTTGCAGACCGTATTCTGAAAGAGTCAAAGGTCTGTGAGAAGGTGCTGACGTTCAGTACAAAGAATCCGGAAGCGGATGTTTATGGTTATGAGATCCAGAAAGACGGACATGAAACGGTATTTATGGTAAAGACAGAGCTGTTTGATGAAGAATTCCGTCTGACGATGCCGGGACTTTTCAATGTGGAAAATGCACTGGCTGTCATTGCGGCATCCATTCTTCTTGAAATCCCGAAGGAGTATATGCACAGCGGTCTTTTGAGGGCAAGATCCAGCGGACGTATGGAGCTTTATGGAAGTGCAGATAAGAATCTGATCGCTGTTGTGGATTATGCACACAACAAGCTTAGTTTTGAAAAGCTGTTCTCTTCAATAAAAGATGAATATCCGGATTATAATATCGTATCGATCTTCGGATGCCCCGGAAAGAAAGCATTTATCCGGAGAAGAGACCTTGGAACGGTAGCGGGTCAGTATGCGAAAAAGGTTTATCTGACAGCGGAAGATCCGGGATATGAGCCGGTAGAGCAGATTTCCAAAGAAATCGCACAGTATGTGGAAGCACAAAACTGTCCGTATGCCATGATCGAGGATCGGGGAGAAGCAATCAAAGCAGCGATGGATGAAGCAGAGGAAAAGACTATTTTCCTGATTACCGGAAAAGGAAATGAGACAAGACAGAAATATGGCTGTGAGTATCTGGACTGCAAATCAGATACACAGTATGTTAAAGAATATCTTGCCGAGTATGATAAAAAGCATCAATAGAAACTGAGAGATGGGTGGGTGTTCCTGCAAACGCACAGGATGCGTGAAAACGAAAGCAGGAAATCCACCCATTTTATATATTTTCATATCCGGTGTGACGTTTGAGGGGAAACAGCATATTCTGAAAACAAAGAGTCCAAAAAGAGGAGCCTTATGAAGCTTTCGGTTCTGTTTAAAAGGATTCAGCATGCGGTGATCCAAATGCCGGAATTAGAAGAAGAGATGGAAATCCGGGGGATTACCTGTAATTCCCAAAAGGCAGAAGAAGACAGTCTGTTTGTCTGCATTCAGGGAAACCGGGCAGATGGACATGATTATATAGAAGAAGCCTGCAACCTTGGGGCATCCTGCATTCTGATAGAAAAACTGGTATCTGGGGGAAGGATGCTGAAGTTTCCGGAAAATGTTGCCGTCGTTCTGGTAAAAGATACACGGGAAGCTCTTGCCGGGATCAGCAGGATCTGGTTTGGAAGTCCTGCTGATAAGTTGAAAGTGATTGGCGTGACCGGCACAAAGGGGAAAAGTACGGTGGCAGTGATGATCCGGGAGATGCTGGAAAGTCTTGGCCAAAAATGCGGACTGATCGGTACGATCGAACACCATCTTGGAAATGAAGTGGTAACTTCGCAAAATACGACCCCGGATGCCTTTACCATTCAGTCGTATTTTGCTAAAATGGTAGAAGCAGGTTGCCACTATGCGGTGATGGAGGTATCTTCACAGGGAATAAAGCAGCATCGGATCGATGGAATCTGGTTTGAAATCGCGGTATTCACTAATTTCGGGGAGGATCACATCGGACCAGGCGAGCATGCAAGTCTTGGGGAATACCGATATTACAAATCATGTCTTTTTGAACAGTGCAGGATTGGAATAGGGAATCTGGATGATGCACAGTGCAGCTATATGTTCCAGAGAAAATGTTGCACGAAATACGGATTTACCTGTCGGGAAGAAGAAGGGCAGGAAAGAGGATTTAGAAACAGTCATGTACTGACGGCAGAAAAAATCAGTTTTCTGATGGAAGGTGGAGAACTTAAAACGGTATTTTATGCAGATGATAGAAAATATGAGCTTGCCCTTCCTGGAAAATTTAATGTGTACAATGCACTGGCTGCTTTACAGACGGTGAGCTGTCTTGGATTTGAAAGAGAAGAAGCAGGAGACGCGTTAAAGCATCTGGCGGTAAGAGGCAGGATGGAACGGGTAGATGCAGGAGAAGATTTTCTGTGTTACATTGATTACGCGCATAATGCCATGAGTCTTGCAAAAGTGCTTAAAATGCTGAGAATTTATGAACCAGAACGTATTTTACTGGTGTTTGGATGCGGAGGCAACCGTGCCGGAAGCAGAAGAGGCAGGATGGGAAGAGTGGCAGGAGAGCTTGCGGATCTGACGATCATCACTTCAGATAATCCGAGATGGGAAGAGCCGGCGAAGATTATGGCAGACATTGAAG
Organism: Coprococcus sp. TM115-187; assembly: GCF_027679115.1. Lineage (NCBI taxonomy): Bacteria > Bacillati > Bacillota > Clostridia > Lachnospirales > Lachnospiraceae > Coprococcus > Coprococcus sp. TM115-187. The sequence goes on from NZ_JAQEKS010000011.1 coordinate 44,771, forward strand.
AAGGTATCAAAGAAACTTCCGGAGCCTATCGGATGATCCAGGATCGTGAAGAGGCAGTACTCTTTGCGGTGGAAATGGCAAGACAGGGGGATATCCTTCTGATTGCGGGAAAGGGACATGAAAATTACCAGGAGATCCGGGGCGTCAGACATCCGATGGATGACCGGGAACTGGTGCGAAAAGCCGTCAGGATGATGGCACAAAAGAGACAGAAAAAGGAACAGACAGAATGTACGCAGACATTATTATAGATATTACACATGAAAAACTGGATAAAGTATTTCAGTACCGCGTACCGGAAGAACTGGAAGGAGATTTACGGACCGGTGCAGGCGTCATTGTGCCGTTTGGACGGGGCAACCGGGAAACGAAAGGGTACATTGTCGGTTTTTCGGAAACATGTGATTATGATGCGGAAAAAATAAAAAATATTCTGCGCACGGATACATCGAGTGTGATGATTGAGGCAAGGCTGGTCGCACTTGCTGCGTGGATGAAAGAATATTATGGAGGTACGATGATCCAGGCATTGAAGACGGTGCTTCCGATCAAGCGTACCGAGCAGCAGAAGGAACAGCGGATTTTAAAAAGATGTATTTCCAGAGAAGCAGGCGAAAAGAAGCTGGAAGAATATCTTCACAAGAACCAGAAAGCGCGGGCAAGACTGATGGCAGCACTTTTGGATGATGAAGAGGTAGAATATTCTCTGATCAGCCAGAAGCTGAATATCACGCTGACGGTGGTGAGAGCGCTTGAAGAGCAGGGGGTTCTGGAAATCAAAAATCATAAGATTTACCGTAATCCTGTGAAAGAAAAAGAGCAGCAGCGGCATTTTATTACCTACACGGAGGAGCAGGAAAGTGCAATCCGTACGTTTGAAAACGATTATAAAAAAGGGATCCGAAAGACCTATCTTTTATACGGTGTGACCGGAAGCGGCAAGACAGAGGTCTATATGGAAATGATCCGGCAGGTGGTAAAGGAAAAGCGGCAGGCAATCGTACTGATTCCGGAGATCGCATTGACTTACCAGACGGTGATGCGCTTTTACAGGACATTTGGGGAGCGCGTTTCCATCATGAATTCCAGACTTTCAGCGGGAGAGCGGTATGATCAGATGATGCGGGCGAAAAAAGGAGAGATTGATGTGATGATCGGTCCAAGATCTGCGCTTTTTACCCCGTTTCCGAGTCTTGGGCTGATCGTGATCGATGAGGAACATGAGGCAGCTTATAAAAGTGAACAGGTTCCCCGGTATCATGCGCGGGAGACGGCAATCGAACGCGCAAGCCTGGAAGGGGCAAGTGTGGTACTGGGATCGGCAACCCCTTCCATGGAAGCATTTTACCGGTGCGAGCTGGGAGAGTATACGTTGCTGGAATTAAAGAGGCGGACTGCAAAAGCAGAGCTCCCGGAGGTCTACACGGTGGATATGCGTGAAGAACTGCAAAAAGGGAACCGTTCTATTTTAAGTGACAGGCTCCATGAGCTGATGGAAGACCGTCTGAAAAAGAAAGAACAGATCATTTTGTTTCTGAATCGAAGAGGGTATGCCGGATTCCTTTCTTGCAGGTCCTGCGGATATGTAGTAAAATGTCCTCATTGTGATGTTTCACTGGCAGCGCACAATAATGGGAAAATGGTGTGCCACTACTGTGGTTACGAAGAACCGGTTGCAAAAAAATGCCCGTCTTGCGGCTCCCCTCATATCGGAGGTTTCCGCGCAGGAACACAGCAGATTGAAGAACTGGTAAAAAAGGAATTTCCGCAGGCAAGGGTACTTCGGATGGATCTGGATACTACAAGATCCAAAGAAGGACATGAAAAGATTCTATCTGCATTTGCAAATGAAGAGGCAGATATTCTTGTCGGAACGCAGATGATCGTAAAAGGACATGATTTTCCAAATGTGACCCTGGTTGGCGTGCTTGCCGCGGATATGTCCTTATACTCGGATGATTTCCGGTCAGCAGAGAGGACATTCGAGCTTCTGACGCAGGCAGCGGGAAGGGCCGGAAGAGGGGGAAAAAAAGGAGAGGTCGTGATTCAGACCTACAGTCCGGAGCATTATAGTATCCAGACGGCAGCACGTCAGGATTATCAGGCATTTTATACAGAAGAGATGAATTACAGGGAACTGATGGGGTATCCGCCGGCAGAGCATCTGATGGCGGTACTGGTAGCCTGTGAGGATGAAGCACTTCTGGAAAAAGGAATGCACTATCTCAAATTATATGCAATGCGGATCACGAAGAACCGCAAGGTACAGGTGATCGGTCCGGCAGCTCCGGTAGTCGGAAAGGTCAAGGATGTGTACCGGAAAGTTTTGTATCTGAAGCAGGAATCCTATGAGATCCTGATTGAAATGAAAGATAAAATGGAACAATATATTGAATTGAACCGGGGATTTGCAAAGATGCGGATTCAGTTTGATTTTGATCCGATGAGTGGATTTTAAAAGAAAAGGCAGGAGGAAGAACAAATGGCAATTAGAAAAATCAGAGAAATAGGCGATGAAGTACTGACAAAGGTGTGTAAGGAAGTAACAAAGATGACACCAAGAACAACAGAACTGATCGATGATATGTTAGAGACCATGTACGAGGCAATGGGGGTAGGTCTTGCTGCACCACAGGTTGGAATTCTCAAAAGAATCGTTGTCATCGATATCGGAGAAGGTCCGGTTGTCATGATCAACCCACGCATCGTAGAGAGCAGCGGAGAACAGACCGGGGAAGAAGGATGCCTTAGTGTACCAGGTAAATCCGGTATTGTTACCCGTCCGAATTATGTAAAAGCAGTAGCATTTGATGAAGATATGAAAGAATACGAGATCGAAGGCGAAGGACTGATGGCAAGAGCAATCTGTCACGAACTGGAGCATCTGGACGGTCATCTTTATGTAGAAAAAGTAGAAGGCGAACTTCACAGCACAGAATACGAAGAAGCCTAGGCTGGAAGCGGGAGGAAGATAAGATGAAGATAATATTTATGGGAACTCCTGATTTCTCAGTCGGAACACTGGAAGCACTGGTAGAAGCAGGACATGAAGTAGTGCTCGCTGTCACACAGCCGGACAAGCCAAAGGGCAGAGGCAAAGAAATGCAGTTCACTCCGGTAAAAGAATGTGCACTTGCACATAATATTCCGGTCTATCAGCCAAAGAAGATCCGGGAACCGGAATGTATCGAAGAACTGAAAAAATACCAGGCAGATGTCTGCGTAGTCGTGGCATTTGGACAGATCCTTCCAAAAGAGATTCTGGAAATGACACCGTACGGATGTATCAATGTCCATGCATCCCTTCTGCCGAAATACCGCGGTGCTGCACCGATCCAATGGGCGGTCATCAATGGAGAAAAAGTATCCGGTGTCACAACGATGCAGATGGATGAAGGACTTGACACGGGTGATATGCTGGAAAAAGTAGAAATCACATTAGATAAAAAAGAAACAGGAGGAAGCCTTTTCGATAAACTTTCCGCAAAAGGAGCCGCACTCTGCGTCCATACCCTTGCAGAACTGGAAAAAGGAACCATTACTCCACAAAAACAGGGCGAAAGCACCACCGAATACGCAAAAATGCTCAACAAAAAATCCGGTGAGATCGACTGGACGAAAACAGCAGTAGAAATCGAACGCCTGATCCGCGGCTTAAATCCATGGCCAAGTGCCTACACCCAGTGGGAAGGCAAAACGATGAAAATCTGGGAAGCAGAAGTAGAGGATGTTGTAGAAACCATAGATACTCATGAGCCCGGAACGATCACAGAAGTCACAAAACACGGCTTCAAAGTTCAGACCGGCAAAGGCAGACTAGCCATCAAGTCCCTCCAGATTCCAGGAAAAAAACGCATGGAAGCCGATGCCTTCCTACGCGGATACCACATAGAAACAGGAACAAAATTAGGCTAGAGTTTACTTTTAGAATTTGAGCTTTGCAAATTTAACAAATATTTTTCAACCTAACATATCTGGCGCAAAAAAACGCAAAGCGTTTTTCGCGCCCTTTGGCGCATTTGTCCCATCGTGCACCGCACGATAGGACAAACAGCCGACACCCATTGAAAAATGTAGCCCGGAAGCGAAAGATATTCGCTAAGCAGGTCATCGAAAACGTCGGCACTTAATAAGGCTGAGCGTTAGCGAAAGCCGAATTTAGTACCGCTACGTTTCCGGACTAAGCGCGAGCGGGCCTGCGTGCGAATATCTTTCGCTTCCGGGCGGACCCTTATTCAACAAGGAGGCAAACATGTACTACCCATATTATTTTGATCCAACTTATTTCCTTGTCATCATCGGCGTCATCATCTGCGCCCTTGCATCCGCTAAAGTGAATTCCACCTACGCCAGGTACGATCAGGTCCGCAACCACGCCGGGATCACCGGTGCGATGGCTGCGGAGCAGATCCTCAGGATGGAAGGGATTTATGATGTACAGGTGATGAGAGTAAGTGGAAAACTGACCGATCATTACGATCCGGCGAACCATGTACTGCGGCTTTCAGATTCCACCTACGGTTCGACATCGGTTGCGGCACTTGGAGTTGCAGCACATGAATGTGGACACGCGATCCAGCATGCAAGGCATTATGTACCGCTGACAATACGCGGAGCACTTGTTCCGGTGGCGAATTTTGGATCCGGGATTTCATGGCCGCTGATCATAATGGGATTATTTATCAGAGGAGAAATGTCTACATTGTTTATCAATCTTGGGATCCTGATGTTTTCATTGGCAGTGCTGTTCCAGATCATCACGCTTCCGGTAGAGTTTAATGCATCAGGAAGAGCACTTAAAATCCTGAAAAATTCAGGCATGCTATATGAATCAGAAGTACGTGAGGCAAGAAGTGTTCTTACAGCGGCAGCGCTTACCTATGTGGCGAGTGCAGCATCTGCACTTCTGCAGCTTTTAAGAATACTGATCCTGACAGGAGGAAGAAGAAATGACGACGAATAACCAGGGAGTAGGTACAAGAGAACTTGCACTGATGATCCTGCTGGAAATCGAGCGTGGAGAGAAAAGTCATATCGTGCTCAGACAGGTGCTGGAAAAATATCAGTATCTGTCCAAGCAGGACCGTGCATTTCTGACCAGGCTTGCAGAAGGGACAACAGAGCGGAGGATAGAACTGGACTATATTATCAACCAGTTTTCAAAAGTAAAGACAGAAAAAATGAAACCGGTGATCCGCAATATCCTGCGCTGTGCGGTCTATCAGATCAAATACATGGATCAGGTTCCGGATTCGGCAGCATGCAATGAGGCAGTCAACCTTGCTATCCGGAAAGGATTTAAGAACCTGCGGGGATTTGTAAATGGGGTACTCAGAAATATCGCACGAAACATTGATAAGATTGCGTATCCGGAGAATGCAGAAGAATTTCTGTCAGTAAAGTATTCTATGCCACAGTGGATCATCCGTATGTGGGTGAGAGATTATGGAGAAGAGAAGACGAAAGAAATCCTGGAAGGTTTTTATAAAGAACGTGCAACAACAATCCGGATCAATGGAAATGCAACCAGCAAAGAAGAGCTGATCAGAGAACTGACAGGAGAAGGCATTCAGGTAAAAGAACATCCGCTTCTTGCGTCTGCGCTTCTGATCTCAGGCTATGATTATCTGGCAGCAATCCCGGCGTTCCGGGAAGGAAAATTCCAGGTACAGGATGCAGCTTCGATCATGGTAGCGGAGCAGGCAGGAATCAAAGAAGGAGATTACATACTGGATGTGTGTGCGGCACCGGGAGGAAAAGCGCTCCATGCAGCACAGATCCTGAACGGGACAGGTATGGTAGAGGCAAGGGATCTGACAGAGATGAAGGTAGAGCTGATCCGGGAAAATATTTCACGGATGGGATTTGAAAATATCCGTGCGGTACAGCAGGATGCAACCTGCTTCGATGCAGACTCCGAGGAAAAAGCAGATGTGCTGATCGCGGATCTTCCGTGTTCCGGTCTTGGTGTCCTTGCGAAGAAGACCGATCTGAAGTATAAGATGAACCCGGAGACGGAGACTGAAGTTGCAGCACTTCAGAGAGAGATCCTGGATACGGTCTGCCGATATGTGAAGCCGGAGGGAACATTGATGTACAGCACCTGTACGATCAGCAGGATAGAGAATGAGGAAAATGCCGGATGGTTTGCCGAAAAACATCCGGAATTTGACCTGGAATGGGAGAAACAGATTTTCCCGTCTGATATAACCGATGGTTTCTATATTGCTAAATTTATCCGGAGGAGCAGATAATGGAGAAAAAAGATATCGCTTCGTATTCATTTGAAGAGTTACAGGAAGAAATGCTGGCGATTGGAGAAAAAGGATTCCGCAGCCGACAGATTTATTCCTGGATCCATGAAAAGCTGGTGGATGATTTTGAAGAAATGACCAATCTTCCAAAAGCTTTACGCCAGAAACTGGAAGCAGCATACGAAATACGAAGAGTCGAGATGGAAAAAAGACAGATTTCGAAGATTGACGGAACCAATAAATTCCTGTTTTGTCTGAAAGACGGGAATATGGTAGAAAGTGTTCTGATGAAATATAAACACGGCAATTCGGTATGTATTTCCTCGCAGGTTGGCTGCCGGATGGGATGCCGCTTCTGTGCATCTACATTGGACGGGCTGGAGCGAAACCTGACACCGTCAGAGATGTTAAGACAGGTTTACCAGATCCAGAAGATAACTGGCGAGAGAGTTTCTAATATTGTGATCATGGGAACCGGAGAACCGCTGGATAATTATGACAATTTTCTGAAATTCATTCACATGGTCAGTGACGAACACGGACTCAATATCAGCCAGAGAAATATCACGGCGTCTACCTGTGGGATTGTACCGAACATCCGGAAACTTGCAGAAGAAAAGCTGCAGATCACGCTGGCACTTTCCCTGCACGGTTCCAACCAGGAAAAGAGGAGATCGCTGATGCCGGTGGCAAATAAATACGAGCTTCATGAGGTCCTGGAAGCGTGTGATTATTACTTTGAAAAGACCGGACGAAGGATCACTTTTGAGTACAGCCTGGTTCACGGCGTAAACGATACACCGGAGGATGCAAAAGAGCTGATGGGAATCTTAAAAGACAGAAACTGCCATTTAAACCTGATTCCGGTGAACCCGATCAAGGAGAGAAACTACGAAAAACCGGACAAAAAAAGTGCCGAGAATTTCAAAAATAAACTTGAAAAAAACGGGATAAATGTTACTATAAGAAGAGAAATGGGCTCAGATATAGACGGAGCCTGTGGACAGTTACGGCGCAAGACGATGCAAGGAGTATAAAATATGAAAATATTTTCTATGACAGATGTTGGAAGAAAACGTGAAATGAACCAGGATTACGTGTTTGCCACAGATGAGTCATTAGGTACGCTGCCGAATCTTCTGGTAGTAGCCGATGGAATGGGTGGACACAAGGCAGGCGATTTTGCGTCAAAATATACGGTGGAAGTTCTGAAAGAAGAACTGAAGCATACATTAAAGGATGGACCGGAAGAGATTTTAAAAGATGCGGCTCAGACAGCGAACCACAAGCTGATCGAGAAAGCAGATGAAGACATTAATCTGGAGGGGATGGGAACCACTCTGGTTGCGGCAACTGTGATCGATCATACACTTTATTTTATAAATGTAGGTGACAGCCGTCTGTATCTTCTGAATAAGGATATCAGGCAGCTTTCCAGAGACCATTCCCTGGTAGAAGAGATGGTTCGTCTGGGAGGAATCAATGAGGAAGAGGCAAGACATCATCCAGATAAGAATATCATTACCAGAGCAATTGGAGTAAAAGAGGATGTAGAGGCGGATTTTTATGAATTCAGCCTCAAAAAGGGAGATATCATCCTGATGTGTTCCGATGGACTCAGTAATATGATAGAGGATGAAGAAATTTTTGCGATAGTTAAAGGGGCAAGAGATATCGTAGAAGCCGGTCAGAATCTGATTGACCGGGCGAATGAGAACGGGGGCAATGACAATATCAGTGTTGTTCTTGCAGAACCGTTTTCTGATGAGGTGAGTATATGGTAAAAGACGGGATTTATTTAAGTGGCCGTTATCAGGTTCTGAGCAAGATCGGAGCCGGTGGAATGGCGGATGTATATAAGGCGAAGGACTGTATGCTGAACAGATATGTCGCAGTGAAAGTCCTGAAAAAAGAATACAGGGAAGATGAAAACTTTGTAAAGAAATTCCGGTCAGAAGCACAGGCAGCAGCAGGGCTTCTGAACCCGAATATTGTCAATGTATATGATGTAGGGGAGGATCGAGGACTCTATTATATGGTCATGGAGCTGGTAGAAGGAATCACTCTGAAAGAATATGTGCATAAAAAAGGAAAGCTTTCTTCCAAGGAAGCGATCAGTATTGCAATTCAGATGTGTACCGGTATTGAGGCAGCTCACAATCATCACATCATACACAGAGATATCAAACCGCAGAATATTATCATTTCCAAAGAAGGAAAGGTAAAGGTTACGGATTTTGGTATTGCAAAGGCGACAACATCGCAGACAGTCAGCACCAGTGCAATGGGATCGGTACACTATGTATCTCCGGAGCAGGCACGGGGTGGCTATTGTGATGAGAAGAGTGATATCTATTCTGCAGGTATCACCATGTATGAGATGGTGACCGGAAGGGTTCCTTTCGATGGCGATTCTACTGTTTCGGTTGCAATGAAGCATTTACAGGAGAATATTACCCCGCCTTCTGAGTATACACCGGATTTATATCCGGCGCTGGAGAAGATTATTCTCAAGTGTACACAGAAGAGCGCGGAAAGACGTTACCAGAGTGCCGGAGAACTGATCCAGGATCTGAAGAGGGCGTTGGTCGATCCGAGTGGCGAATTTGTAGATATGGTTTCGATCCGGAGTATGGGAGATACGGTGATGATCTCGCCGGAGCGGATGGCACGTATGAAAAAGCGTCAGGGCGATGGTTATGATGACGAAGAGTATGATGATGGCTATGACGATGAAGAATATGACGAAAATGATGACTATGATGAGGATGACGAAGAGGATAATTATAACGGGGGCAGACGCGATAACAGTAAAAATGGCGTAGATCCGAAGATGAACAAGATGATGAAGATCCTCATGGTTGCAGTTGCAGTGATCGTTGCATTTGCGCTGATTTTCCTGATCGGCAAAGCAGCAGGTGTGTTCGGTAAGCGTTCAGACAGTCAGATTTCAGTTTCCAATGAGATTGAAGTGCCAAATCTGGTCGGACAGCCGCAGAATGTTGCAGAGACGATGTGCGAAAAGAAGCAGCTGAAGCTGGAAGTAGAATCCGAGAAAGCATCAGATAAGGCAGCAGGTACGATTATTGAGCAGAAGACAAAAGCAGGAAAGAAAGTCAAGAAAAATACGGTGATCAAGGTTGTGATAAGTTCAGGACCGGAAAAGATCACGATCCAGAGTGTAGAGGGAATGGATGAAGATGCGGCCAAGAAAGCACTGATCAAACAGGGCTTTACGAGCAAGAACATCACTGTTACCAGTGAATACAGCAGTGATGTTGAAAGCGGAAAAGCAACAAGGACTGATCCGGCAGAGGGAACAGAGGTATCTGCTGATTCTAAGATCACACTGTATATCAGTAAAGGTGAAAAACAGCCGGATAAGGTATCAGTTCCGCCAATTGTGGGAATGTATGTAAATGATGCGGTATCTACACTGAACGCAAACAGACTGTCCGATGGCGGAACGAGCAGTGAAGAATATTCAGATGATTATGCAGAAGGTATGATTATTCGTCAGAGCAAAGATGCCGGAACGAAGGTGACTGAAGGAACAAGTATAAGTTATGTTGTCAGCAAAGGACCAAAGCCTGCAGATCAGGTGAAGGTACCAACTCTGACAGGAAAGACACTTGGAGATGCGATTTCAGCACTGAATGCCAGAAATCTGACTTATACAGAAGTTGATATTGACAGTGCAGAACCATCTGGAAAAGTTGTAAAAGTTGATCCGGGAGAAGGTACATCGGTAGATGTAGGAACTGCGATCACACTGTATGTAAGCAATGGCTCACAGGCAAGCAGTGGATCCGACAGTAACAATTCGGGCAGCAATAATTCCGGTAACAATTCAAATAACGGCAACAATACAGGAAATTAAAAGGACTGTTTTATGCAGGGAAGAATTATAAAAGGGATTGCAGGATTCTACTACGTTTATGACGTAGTAGAATCTGTCATTTATGAATGTAAAGCAAAAGGAATTTTCCGTAAGGAGAAGATTAAACCACTGGTCGGAGATCTGGTAGAATATGAGATCTTAGATGCAGAAGAGAAGACCGGTAATATCATCCGGATCCTTCCAAGGAAGAATGAACTGATCAGACCGGCAGTGGCAAATATTGATCAGGCACTGGTTGTATTTGCAGTGAAGAAGCCGGATCCGCATTTTAATCTGCTGGACAGGTTTCTGGTTATGATGGAGCGGCAGGAGATTCCGGTTATTATCTGTTTCAACAAGAAGGATATTGCAGATGAGCCGGAAATCGAGTCTCTGGAGAAGACTTATGAGGCTTGTGGGTACCGTGTGATCTTTGCAAGTGCCAGAGAAGGAGAAAATATTCTGGAGATTAAAGACGCACTAAAAGGAAAGACAACAACTGTTGCCGGACCTTCAGGAGTAGGAAAATCCTCTCTGATCAACTGTCTTCAGGAAAATGTCAATATGGAGACCGGAAGTATCAGCAGAAAGATCGAGCGGGGAAAACATACTACCCGCCATTCAGAACTGATCCCGATCGACGAAGATTCTTATATCATGGATACACCGGGATTTTCGTCACTGTATACCAATGATTTTGGCAAGGAAGAATTGAAATATTATTTCCCGGAGTTTGATCAGTATCAGGGAGGCTGCAGATTTCAGGGGTGTAATCACATCAGTGAACCGGGGTGTCTGGTAAAAGAGGCTCTGGAAGAGGGAAAAGTGCATCCGGTGCGGTATGAAGATTATTGTGAGATGTATCGGGAACTGGAACAGAAGGAAAAAAGGAGGTACTAAAATGGAATATAAATTATCACCATCTATTTTATCGGCAGATTTTTGTAATCTGGAAGAAGGTATCCGCCAGACAGAGGAAAATGGAGCGGTATATTTACATTTTGATGTGATGGATGGCGTGTTCGTACCGAGTATTTCTTTTGGAATGCCTGTGCTTGCATCAATCAAACCGGCGGTAAAGCAGGTAATAGATACGCATCTGATGATCACGGAACCAATCCGTTATGTGGAAGCATTTGCAGAGGCAGGAGCGGATATTCTTACTGTACATTATGAAGCATGCAAGGATATACGTGCGACTCTGGACAAGATCAAAGCGTGTGGCATGAAGACAGGACTGGCAATTTCACCGGATACACCGGTGGAGGTCCTGAAGGAATTCCTTGGTGAAGTGGATATGTTCCTTGTGATGACAGTCCATCCGGGATTTGGCGGACAAAAGCTGATTTCTGAGACGTTGGATAAGGTCAGAACACTTAGGACAATGCTGAATGAACGTGGACTTGAGACTGATGTCCAGGTTGACGGAGGAATTTATGCATTCAATGTGAAAGAAGCACTGGATGCGGGAGCAAATGTGATTGTTGCGGGATCAGCTGTATTCAAAGGGAATGCAGGAGAAAACACAAGAGAATTGATGGAGATTTTAAAGAATTATGAGTAAGACAGTCATTATCAGTGGGGGAATGCTTGACGAGGGATTTGCAGAGAAGGTTCTTGAAGCAAATCCGGAGGCTTATATTATCGCAGTAGATAAGGGGCTTGAGTATCTGTATAACCATAAGATTGAGCCTCAGTATATTGTTGGGGATTTTGACAGTATTGATCCAAAGGTGATTGATTACTATCGCAAGGAGACGAATATTCCGATCCGGGAATATAATCCGGTTAAGGATGCGACGGATACAGAGATTGCTCTTCGGCTGGGAATTACACTGGGAAGCAAAGAGATGATCCTTCTTGGGGCAACCGGTGGAAGAATCGATCATTTGTGGGCGAATGTCCAGACACTTAGTGTGGCATGTGATGCCGGAGTAAATGCCTGCATTCTGGATGAGAAAAATAAAATCTGGGTAACGAATAAATCCTGTGTGCTGAAAAAGTCAGAAGCATACGGACCATATCTTTCTGTATTTTCTTTGGAAGGCGAGATTTATGATTTCAGTTTGGAGGGTACGAAATGGCCGCTCAATCATCATGATCTGATGCCGTGCGACAGTCTGACGGTGAGCAACCAGTTTGTGGATGATGAAGTGAAGATCAGTTTTGTAAATGGTCGGATTGTTATTATGGAAACGAAAGACTGATAAGAGATGTATAAGAAGAGAAAAGCCAGATATCACTCGAAAATGATATCTGGTTTTTTTGCGTAAAAGGTACTAGGTGTCTGAGATGAGTACTTTTTTGATTATAAAGCCGGATTTTGAAAAAAATCACGAATCTGAAAAAGGGTTGGACACAATCCGGCAACATGCTGCAGGGAGTGCATCCTCTTTTGGAGGGGAAACTGGATTTATGATATTGTGGATTTTAGAACTTGTTTCTTATCTTTCGGTACTCTCTTGGGGAATATCCTTTCAGCTTGTGGAAAAGCCGGCTGAAATAAAGCTGATTATCATACCCGACGATTTTAGAAATTTCATTGATGGAATAGGTTGTTGTTTCAAGTAACATCTGGGCATTGTTAATTCGGATTCCCACAATAAACTGCATTGGTGTAGAACCTGTGTATTTTTTGAAGTTTCGGATAAACCAGCTGACACTCATTCCACGTGAGGCAGCATAATCATCTATGCTAATATTCTGGTTATAATTTTCACTGAAAAAGGTAACTGCGTTATCCATCTCGTGATCCAGGTATTCATTTTTCGAGATATGTTGACACAAAAGAGGAGATCATAGCAATAAATAGGGAGTCAAAACATATTGAACCACATCTTCATAATGCACTGGAGATCGTTTGTGTAACAAGTGGAGCATTAGAACTTGGTGTCGGACAGGAACTATACCATATGGAAAAAGGAGATATAGGCTTTGTATTTCCAGATGTTATTCATCACTATCAGGTACTGACACCCGGTGTAAATAAAGCGACTTATCTGATTGCATCGCCATTTACGATAGCCAAATTTGCAGATATCATGCAATCCATGGCTCCTGAATACCCAATCATCAAAGCGGAAAAGATTGAACCGGAGGTATATAGGGTTATAAATGCAATTTTAGAGACAGAACAGTCGGATATTACTGTTGCACAGGCATATTTTCAAATTGTGTTGGCACGTTGCATAGGAAAATTAAATTTGGTAGAAAAGAGTAATGTGGGGAGCAACGATCTTATTTACCAGACAGTTTCCTATATATCAGCAAATTTTAAGAAGAAATTTTCGCTGGAAGAGATGGCAAAAGATCTGGGGGTGAGCAAATATGTTTTATCCAGACTCTTTTCCAAAACATTCCATAGAAACTTTAATCAATATCTTAACGATGTAAGGCTGAACTATGCATGCCAGCGTTTGGAAAATACGAGTGATTCTATTACAAACATTTGTCTGGATAGTGGATTTGAAAGTCAGAGAACATTTAACCGAGTATTTAAAGAAAGATATAAAATATCACCGAGTGACTACCGGAGTACATGTCTGAAAGATATGTTGTCATAACATATAGATTAATAAATTCAATAAAAATCTGATTATCAGTCTGAAATAAGTATCTCTGGGTGGTATTTATAATATGGGGTAGTGGTTAATTATTATGTCATATGCTTCTAAATGTAATGTTTTGAGGGGAGACATGAGCAATAGGAGAAGTGGTATTTGCATCAATGGGTCCAACAAAAAGAATTAAACAATAAGAATGAACAAAGTGTTGTAATCATCATACTGGTTGCAACACTTTTTTTCGACATTTTTTGAGAATTGTGGGATATCACATATCCGATCACCGCCATGCTCCGATTTGATTTCTATACCAAAAATCAGATCGGAGGAAAGATAATGGCTTATAACAAAACAAGTGAAGAACGAAAACGGCAAGCGAAAAAATTATATTTTTTATTCATATGATCCGATGATTTATGTTTCGGATGCTCATCCGATAGAAGTGATAGAAGATTAGAAAAAGATTGACAAGTTACCAATTGGTTACTACAATATAAGTAACCGAATGGTAATTGCCAAGGGGTATGGACAATTTTTGCATTCATATTACTTTTTAATATATGGATTTTATTTTAAAAGATAAATCCAACATATGCTGCAGCATTTAAGGAAAAATGAAAATATAAGGAGAAGATATGAAATCAGATATCATTAAAATCAGCCACCTGAATAAAAGCTTTGGCGAAGTAAAAGCGGTAAATGATTTGAGCTTTCGTGTGAAAAAAGGAGAATTGTTTGCATTTCTAGGAGTAAACGGTGCAGGGAAAAGTACAACCATTTCTATTCTTTGTGGACTGCTGAAAAAAGACAGTGGAACGGTTCAGGTAAACGGAATAGAAACTGACAAAGCCGGCGCACAGATAAAAAGGATGCTTGGTGTTGTATTTCAGGATAGCGTACTTGATAAACCACTTACGGTGAAAGAGAACCTAATGAGCAGAGCTGCTTTGTACGGCATTACAGGAAATGCCTTTGATAAGAGATTACAGGAGCTGGTCGAGATTTTGGATTTTGACGAGTTTTTAAACAGAACTGTAGGTAAGCTGTCAGGAGGTCAGAGAAGGAGGATTGATATTGCCCGTGCATTATTGCACAGACCGGAAATTTTGATTCTTGACGAGCCTACAACAGGGCTTGATCCACAGACAAGGCAATTAATCTGGAATGTTATCGAGAAGCTTCAGAAAAATGAAAATATGACAGTATTTCTAACCACCCATTATATGGAAGAGGCTGCTAATGCCGGGTATGTTGTGATTCTCGACAAAGGAAGTATCGCAGCGGAAGGTACACCGTTTGAACTTAAAAATGATTATGTACAGGATATAGTATCTGTTTATGGTGTTTCCGAAGATGAAATAAAGTCATTGAACAGAGAATATAAAAAAATACGTGACGGATATCAGATAAAAGTAAGAAATACGAAGGAAGCTACGGAGCTTATTGTAGAACATCAGGACCTATTCAGGGATTATGAAGTAGTAAAAGGCGGAATGGATGATGTATTTCTTGCAGTCACAGGGAAAAAGCTAGGAGGTGAGCATTGATGAGAACAGTATTGGCATTAATGAACAGGAACAGGAAACTGTTTTTTAAAGATAAAGGTATGTTGTTTACATCAATGATCACCCCCGTCATTCTGATTGTTCTGTATGCTACGTTTCTTGCAAAAGTTTTCAGAGATTCTTTTACAGCAGCGATTCCGGATATGATCACGATTTCGGATAAGCTCATTAATGGAACCGTGGCAGCACAACTGACAGCATCACTTATGGCAGTGAGCTGTATCACTGTAACATTTTGTGTGAATCTGACTATGGTGCAGGACAAGGCAAATGGAACATGGAAGGATTTTAATGTTTCGCCTGTCAGCAAGGGAAAAATATATTTGGGATATTTTCTGTCAACAGTAGCTAATTCATTGATGGTCAATGCACTTGCGTTTGTATTATGTCTGGGATATTTACTTAAAATGGGATGGTATATGAATGCAGTAGATGTATTATGGGTTTTATTTGATATGATATTGCTCGTCCTGTTTGGAAGTACGCTTTCAAGTATCATTAGCTTTCCGTTGACAACACAGGGACAGCTTTCGGCTGTAGGTACAATTGTCAGCGCAGGATATGGTTTTATATGTGGTGCTTATATGCCGATTTCAAATTTTGGATCAGGTCTTCAGAAGGCACTGTCTTATCTTCCGAGTACATATGCCACTTCATTGATTAAGAATCATATGCTTCACGGAGTATTCATGGAGATGGAGAGAAAACATTATCCGGATGAAATGGTTGAAGCGATAAGAGCCACTCTTGATTGCAATCCGGTATTTCATGGAAATGTAGTAGGTGTAAATCAGATGATCGGTATTATGATGGGAAGTATAGCTGTATTCGGAATTATTTATTATTTTGTTACATTGCTGCCAGATGGTGAAGGCGGACGATAGAAAATATTATTTTCGGCAGATAGACAAAGCCTTTTTCATTTCACCAATCGTTGATATGGAAAAAGAAAACACTAATTTATAATTTACTTGACAAGTTACCAAAAGGTAACTTAATAACAGATTTAAATTAGGAGATAGACATGGAAAGCAAAGAAAAGAACACAAAGGAAAAAATATTGGAAGAAGCTTTGAAGTTATTTGCACAGAGTGGATATATGGGAACATCCATGAATGATATTGCTTCAAAACTTGGAGTAACCAAGGCTGCATTGTATAAGCATTATAAAAGCAAGCAGGAGATATTGGACAGTATTATTGAAAAAATGAATGAATTGGATATTGAGAGAGTAAAGCAGTATGAAATGCCGGAGGGTGATCCGGAAAAGGTTACAGCCGAGTATAAAGAAACGGCATTTGATAAGATTAAGCAGTTCACAAAGGTGCAGTTTCTTCATTGGACGGAGGAAGAATTTTCAAGCTGTTTTCGTAAGATGTTGACATTGGAACAGTACAGGGAGCCACAGATGGCACAGCTATATCAGAATTATCTTGCAAGCGGACCATTAACTTATATGGAAGCTTTGTTTTCAGGAATGCTGGGCAAAGAAGGAAAAGCCAGACAGACAGCACTTGATTTTTATGGACCTATTTTTTTGCTTTATAGCATATATGATGGAGCAGAAGACAAAAGTCAAGTGATAAAGTTACTGGAAGAGCATATGGATCATTTCTTACAGGAAATGCAGATAAGTTGAAAGGGTGAAACGATTTGAACGATGAATCAGAGCATCAGGAATGGAGTAATAATCATGAGAATTGAACATGTTGCACTTTATGTAAATGATTTGGAAAATACAAAAAAATTCTTTATGAAATATTTGGGAGCAAAATCAAATGCTGGATATCATAATCAAAAAACAGGCTTTTATTCGTATTTTCTCACATTTGAGGATGGTGCACGTATTGAAATAATGAATTTACCGGAAATGGCTGATTTACCGAAGAAAATAGTTCGTACGGGATATTCACATATAGCTTTTAGCGTAGGAAGTATAGAAATAGTGGATGCGTTGACGGCAGAATTAAAAGCGGATGGTTATGAGGTTATCAGTGGACCACGGACTACGGGTGATGGATATTACGAAAGCTGCATTGTTGCGGTTGAAGATAATCAAATTGAGATTACAGTATAATTTGAAAATGCAGGTATTTGAAAGGACAAAAACATGGCCTCAAGCAAAGAATATTTACAATTTATATTAGAGCAGTTATCTGATTTAGAAGAAATTAATTATCGTGCAATGATGGGAGAATATATCATATATTATCGTGGCAAGATTGTCGGAGGCATATATGATGACAGGTTACTTGTGAAACCGACAAAATCTGCAGTTTCTTATATGGCAACTGCGATTTATGAATTACCGTATGAAGGGGCAAAGGAGATGCTGTTAGTAGAAGATGTTGACAGTAAGGAATATTTGGCTGGACTTTTTAAAGCAATGTATGACGAATTACCGGTTCATAAATCAAACAATAAAATAAGGAAATTTTGATAAAGCATTCACCCGGAATGGGTGAGTGTTTTGGGTTTTCAGGTATTCAAATAACCGAAAAAAATCAGGTTATTGCTGAAGCGTATAGATTCATTAGTGGAGTAATACAATATATTAAGAAGCAAAATAATAATCCAAAATATAAAAGGTACTTGAAAATTTAGTAGAAAACATATTGACTTTGTGAATGAAATTGGGTAATATATGCACATAGAACAAAAACTTTCGAGGTTTTTATCAGAAATGGTGCTTGCACCAAGTCTGGGTTTGAAAAAAGTCCGTTACAATATGCAGAGGTGTTATGTATATTGTAATGGACTTTTTTTGTATTATATTCTAGAAAAATCAGGAGGTGTGTATGGTAATAGGAATTATAGAAGATGACAATTTGTTGAGAAAAGCTTTGGATACATCTTTGCAAAATCAAGGTTATACAACGATTCTTGCTGGTTCAAGAAAAGAAGCAATTAAAAATATAGATAGATCTGTAGATTTGTTGATCGTAGATATTGGATTACCGGATGGAGATGGAATAAGTCTATATCAAGAGCTTCAAAAAAATGGAAGAATCCCAGCAATTTTTTTAACTGCAAAAGATGATGAAAAAGATATGTTAAAAGCATTTGATACAGGAGCAGATGATTATGTGGTGAAACCATTTTCAATAAAAGTATTGTTAAAACGTATTGAAGTTGTTTTAAAGAGAAAGTCAAATGAAAATACTTTTATGTGCGGACAAGTCACCTTGTATTCTGATAGAAAACAGGTTTTTGTTGGAGAAACGGAAATATTTTTGACAGTCAAAGAATATCAGCTTTTGGAATATTTTATTATGAATCAAAATCAGGTTCTTACAAAAGATATGATAATGGAAAACATTTGGGGAATAGATAGTGAATTCATTGACCCAAATACAATTAGTGTTATGATCAGCAGATTGAAAAAGAAATTAAATGATTCGTCCGATGTTATTAGTAATGTATTTGGAATGGGATATAGAATGGGAGAATAGCATGACGGTAGTAATATTTACAGTACTTTTGGTGGGGATAATACTTGGTGGAAGTGTTGTATATTTATTTGAAAATCATTTTAGAACAAATGAAATGAAAAAAATATATAAACTAGCCGAATCTTTAATAAATGGCAATGAATTAGATGATTTTGATATAGGAAAAGAAACATTATATTCAAAAACGGCCAATCAATTAATTCGTTTGCAGGAAATGCTGGATGGGAGAAGAAAAGAGGCTGAAAAAAGCCAATATGAGATCCAGAAATTAATTTCTGAGATTGCACATCAATTACGGACACCGCTGTCGAATATAAAAAATTATACAGAATTGCTGCAAGAGTCATTAAATGAAACGCAGGAAATATTGAATATAGAATATATGAAAGATCTGCGAACGAGTGAAGAACAGTTATGCTTTTTGGTGGAAAGCTTTATAAAAACTGCTCGATTAGAACAAGGAACCATGCAAGTTCATATGCAAAAAGGAAATCTTGTTGAGGCTATTTTAAATGCGTTAGGGCAAATACAAAAGAAGGCAGAAGATAAAGATATCTTTTTTCAAGTAAAATTGCCAGAGAAAATTATCTGCGAACATGATAAAAACTGGATGTGTGAGGCATTTTATAATGTGTTTGATAATGCAGTCAAATATAGCAAAAGCAACAGTACGATCGATATCACAATGAAACAAACGGAAATGTTTTATAAGATCCAAATAAGAGATTATGGAATCGGGATAAAAGACGGAGAAGAAAATAAAATTTTTCAAAGATTTTATCGAGGTGAACAGGCAAGAGGTCAGGAAGGATGCGGAATTGGTTTGTATCTTTCCAGAGAGATTGTTCTATTACAAAAAGGGATTATGAAAGCAACACAAATGAAGCCCGGGTTGCTCATAGAAGTGAATCTTCCGGTATAGATATTTCATATGCAGTCTGTAAGAAGTTTGTAAGATGTACCATGTAAAATAGATTATGGCTGATTTAGAGGTAGCATCTGCGAAAGGAGTTTATAGAAAAATGGATATGATCAAAGCCGTGAATCTAAAAAAATATTATACATCCGATACATATGAAGTGCGTGCTTTAGATGGTGTGTCGTTGACTGTGGAGGATGGTGAATTTATAGCAGTTGTCGGTACGTCCGGATGCGGAAAGACAACACTTATGAACATCTTAGGAGGTCTTGATACTCCGGATTTTGGAGGTGTCTGGATCAGAAATACAAGTTTAAAAGATCTTAACAAGGAAGAAAGAACGATATTCAGAAGAAGAAATATCGGATTTGTATTTCAACAATATAATTTGATACCTTCTCTTAGTATACGTGAAAATATTGTCCTCCCAATGAGACTGGATGGCAAGGAAATCGATGTAGATTTTTTCAATGAGATTGTAGAAATACTAGGACTAAAAGATAAATTAGAACGTTTTCCATCAACCCTGTCCGGCGGGCAGCAACAGCGAGTTTCTATAGCACGGGCATTATTAACGAAACCGGCAATTGTCCTGGCGGATGAACCGACCGGAAATCTGGATTCTGTTACAAGTATGGAAGTCGTAGAATTATTAAAATCCTGTGCCACCAGATTCCATCAGACGACATTGATCGTGACTCATCAAGAGGAAGTAGCACAGATGGCAGACAGAGTAATACGTATGTCCGATGGGAAAATCTATACAAGAGATTGTAACGATTGTTAGGAGGTATCATTATGTTTCATAAGAACATTCCAAATAACAATAAAGACATAATCCGATTCCTGGCTAAAAATTTTGCAGGCACAAAAAAGATAAGAAATACGATTTTATTTTGCTCAGTAGTAATCGGTATTGTTGCTATAACCATGGTATTCGGAATCTCCGTTGGGAAAATACAGGCAGAAGAAATAAGATTAACCAGAGAAAATGGAACTGCTTCTTCGGGCAGAATAGAAGATGGAACAGAAGAACAATATGCAAAATTAAAACAACTGGATTATATAAAACAGGTTGGGAAAAGCATTTTTGTAGGTGAAGCTACAGACATTTCAGAGGATAATGCAAAAACGATATGCAACGTAGTATGGGCTGACTCAGAAAGCTGGAACAATTTTTTGAAGCCTGCATATACCAATGTGATTGGAAGCTACCCACAGAAAAAGGATGAAATTCTATTGTCGGAGCGGGCATTGAAAAAACTTGGTATTTCTGAACCAGACCAGGGAATGGAAATAAACTTAGATGTATACAAAGGTGTGTTCGAACATTCGAAAGAAACATTCAAACTATGTGGCTGGTATACGGACTCTGGAAATGAACTGGCAACCGGATATATTTCACATGACAAAATTAATGAGTTAAACCTGGAAAAGGGTTCCTATACTTTACTTTTCAGTCAGAGCAATCATTTAAGCAGAAGCAAAATAGAAGAAAAATTATATCAGACATTACCGATGAAGAGCGCAGAACAGAAGATATACGTTTCTGATACAGCACAATATACTGCTGTTTCTAAATTATCAGGTGGATATGAGCTGGTGATATTGGGAACGCTAGGTATTTTGTGTGGAATATATTTTCTTGTGCGTAATGTTCTTTGGATATCCATGAGTGAAGATATTCAAAATCTCGGACTGCTTCACACAATTGGAGCTACAGAAAGACAAATCACGAAAATTTACCGGAAGCAAATGAGGTCACTTATGTTAAAAGGTTCTGTCTTGGGAAGCTTGCTCTCTGTAGTGATTTTAGTCTTAATGATACCGGAAATATTAGGGGTTCATTTTTATCAGGAAATGGGAGGAAACACAATACTTTCCTTTTTCAGACCGTGGATTCTTTTGCTTTCTGTTGTATTTGTAAATGGAATTTTGTGGATGGCATCAGAAGAAATTATTAGAAAAATAACGAAGCTGTCTTGTATTGAGAGTGCCACTTATGATGGAAATATGGGTGACAAAAAAGAAAAACATCCTGGAAAACTGGTGTTGAAACGTTCTGAGGCAGGAGAAATGTTTTATATTGCATGGGAAAATATAACACGATATAAAGTACGATTTATAATTACAAGTCTTTCTATATTTTTGGGAGTCCTGTCTTTTATTTTAATGAACGTACTTACAAATGGATGTGATTATAAGTATCTGCTCGAGAAACGTCCTGATTTTTTGCTGGCAGGAGAGTTTAGCGAATTCGGGAAAAGCCAGGGTTGTGGGGAAGAATATAAAACCAGAGAAATCGATGTGGATCCTTTGTTAACACAGGGAGACGGTGTAGAACTGTTGTATGACAATGATTATGATGAATTTGCACCAATTTCTCAAGAGTTAGAGAAAAAACTACACAAGATAGATGGTATCGATTGGGAGAACTCCAATCTGATTGAAGGAGCCTATGTAACTACGGTTATATCTAAGAAGGGAATTCGTCCTTATGACGAGGGGCTTTCGAATCTTACAGATGACAATATGGTGGAAGGATTTAGCTGGGACACTGTACAAGTTATAGATGAAAATCAAATCTTGTCACTTAAGAAATACGTGCAGGATAATCAACTCAATATTGATATGGAATCTTTGGAAGAGGGAAATGGCGTGCTGATCATACATGATCATATGCTGACTCCGGAACAGCAAAAACTTGCAGATGAAGCAATTGGTGAACCGGTATATTTTAAAACTTTGATTTCAAGGGAAGATGCGATTCGTAGAAAAGAACTAAGCAATTTCAAGAGCGAAGAGGAACAAGAGAAAGACGAATTTCCTCAAAAAGAATCAGAAACATTTACCCTATGTGGGTATTTAGACCGGCAGAGCGATAATTTTCCGGAAATACATCAATCCTGGCATGGAGAAGGCAGCTTATATTATTTTATCAGCGAGAAAGGTTTTCAAAAGATACCGACTGAGAAAAAGATATTAACAATGGAATTAACTGCTGATCCGGAAAAAGAACCTTATGTGAAAGCACAGATTGGCGAGCTGATATCTGAGGAAAATAAGAAACGATCCGAAATGACAGAAGTATCAATGGATGAAGGAACCGGCGAAGCAGGAGTTTTTGTTATCTGCAAATCAGATCTGATGCAGCAAAAAGAAACATATATGAGAGGAAATAGAATTCTCTTAGGTGCTGTAAGTATCATATTATTCATTGCGGGATTGACTAATTATTGTAATGTTGTATTTACCGGGATGTACGCACGGAGAAAAGAATTTGATATTATGAAAAGTATTGGGATGACCGATAAGCAAATGAAATTAATGTTCTTTGGAGAAGGCGGTTATTATTTTATGTGCGTGGTGGGAATGATGTTCACAGTAGGAGCAGCAACTTTGGTTGGAGTAAAAATTTA
Organism: Coprococcus sp. TM115-187; assembly: GCF_027679115.1. Classification (NCBI taxonomy): domain Bacteria; kingdom Bacillati; phylum Bacillota; class Clostridia; order Lachnospirales; family Lachnospiraceae; genus Coprococcus; species Coprococcus sp. TM115-187. The sequence continues at coordinate 67,823 of NZ_JAQEKS010000011.1, forward strand.
TATGGAAAATAAATTGTCATATTTTACATTTTATTGGCCAATTCATATTACTGTAGGTGTAATATTATCTTTATTGCTTATTAATGTTGCGGTTACACATTTTATATGCAAGAAGAGATAGAAGAGACATGGTGACTATTTAGGATCTATGTTAAGCTTTGAAATGAAATTCTTGTGAACTTTGCCCTGTTACAGTTGTTTTTTACGCTATTATCTGAAAGACATATAATATATAGGCTTGAATGGTGAAAGTGCCCATTTGGTCCTATTATCGCGTGAATTAATATGTTACAACCAGAGCAAGATCCACCCGTGTATTACAAGTATTGTCATTTTGACAATTTTGTATTACTTACGAGTAGCAGACTTGATGGGGATTACGTCCCCATATCCACGTGAAAATATAATTGCAGGCAATTACATTTTAGCAGATATGCGGGCATATCTGAATAAGCGTCATAGACAACAAAATAAGGAAATTTTGATAAAGCATTCACCCGGAATGGGTGAGTGTTTTTGGTTTTCAGGAATTCAAATAACCGAAAAAATTTTCATCAAGAACGATCTGTCATTGGCGGCAGGCGCAACAAATTTCTTAGAGAAAATTAAGTTTTACAAATAAGGTCGCTTACAAGTGTAAAGAAAACAGAAACTTAAATATTCACAAAGAGAAAAGGCTATGGTATAATACAGAGTACTGAATTTAGATAATTATACTGAAAATCAAAGGATTTATAGGAGGAAATATACAAAATGAAATTAGGAATCGTAGGATTACCGAATGTAGGAAAAAGTACTTTATTCAATTCACTGACAAAAGCAGGAGCAGAATCAGCCAACTACCCATTCTGTACCATTGATCCAAATGTGGGCGTTGTTACTGTACCGGATGAACGTCTGAATGTGCTTGGTGAGATGTATCACACCAAAAAGATCATCCCGGCAGCGATTGAGTTTGTAGATATCGCAGGTCTTGTAAAAGGTGCATCCAAAGGAGAAGGTCTTGGAAACCAGTTTCTTGCAAATATTCGTGAGGTTGATGCAATTGTTCATGTAGTACGTTGTTTCGAGGACAGCAATATTGTCCATGTAGACGGAAGTATCGATCCGCTGCGTGACATTGAGACGATCAACCTGGAGCTGATCTTTTCAGACCTTGAGATCCTGGAAAGAAGAATTTCCAAAGCAGTCAGAGCAGCAAGAAATGACAAGACGATTGCAAAAGAACTGGCACTGATGGAAAGAATTAAAGCACATCTGGAAGATGGAAAGATGGCAAAGAGCTTTGACGATATCAATGACGAAGATGAGCAGCAGTGGCTGGAAAGCTACAATCTTCTGACCTACAAACCGGTTATTTTTGCTGCAAATGTGGCAGAAGATGATCTTGCCGATGACGGTGCAAGTAATGCAGGAGTACAGGCAGTCCGTGAGTATGCAAAAAGAGAGGACTGCGAAGTATTCGTTGTATGTGCAGAAATTGAGCAGGAGATCGCGGAACTTGATGATGATGAAAAGAGCATGTTCCTGGAAGAACTGGGACTTAAGGAATCTGGTCTTGAAAAGCTGATCAAGGCAAGCTACAGCCTTCTTGGACTGATCAGTTACCTGACAGCAGGAGAACCGGAAGTCCGTGCATGGACAATCAAAAAAGGAACGAAAGCACCACAGGCAGCAGGAAAGATCCATTCTGATTTTGAAAGAGGATTCATCCGCGCTGAAATCGTATCCTATGATGACTTGATGGCATGTGGCACTTATAACGCTGCAAAAGAAAAAGGTCTGGTAAGACTGGAAGGTAAGGATTATGTTGTACAGGACGGAGATATTATCCTGTTTAGATTTAACGTATAATATTTGTTAAAAAAGTAATTGATAATGTATGGCGAGAGACGGACAGATGTCCGTCTCTTTTATGAAACGAGATAGTTTAATCTTACTACAGTTTGCATAAAATAACCCCTTGAAATGCAGGGTTTGTACGTCAAAAGGAACAATCAGAACAGTAAAATGACTGGACTTTTCATATATGAACAGCTATAATAATATCGAACGAAAGTGTAGAAAAATTTTAACACAAGTAAAAGTTTTGACACAATCTAAGGAGGAACAAAGAAAATGGCAAGATCAATGAAGACCATGGATGGTAACCATGCAGCTGCTCATGCTTCTTATGCTTATACAGAAGTTGCTGCTATTTACCCGATCACACCTTCATCTGTAATGGCTGAAGCCACAGACGAATGGGCAACACAAGGAAGAAAGAATATTTTTGGTCAGACTGTTCAGGTAACAGAAATGCAGTCTGAAGCAGGTGCAGCAGGTACTGTACACGGCTCACTGTCAGCAGGTGCGCTTACTACTACTTACACAGCTTCCCAGGGCTTACTTCTTATGATTCCTAACTTATATAAAATTGCTGGTGAACAGCTTCCGGGTGTATTCAACGTATCTGCCCGTGCAGTAGCTTCACACGCTCTTAATATTTTTGGTGATCATTCAGATGTTTACGCCTGTCGTCAGACTGGATGCGCAATGCTCTGTGAATCCAGCGTACAGGAAGTTATGGACCTGACACCGGTTGCACACTGTGCAGCACTGAAAGGTAAGATTCCATTCATTAACTTCTTCGATGGTTTCCGTACATCACACGAAATCCAGAAGATCGAAACATGGGATTACGAAGATCTGGAAGATCTCGTAGACAAGGATGCAATTAAGGAATTCCGTGCACATGCACTGAACCCGAACCATCCATGTGAAAGAGGATCAGCTCAGAACCCGGATACATTCTTCCAGGCTCGTGAAGCATGTAACCCATACTACGATGCTATGCCGGCAATCGTACAGGAATACATGGACAAAGTTAACGCTAAGATCGGAACAAACTACAAACTGTTCAACTACCATGGTGCAGAGGACGCTGAAAGCGTAATCATCGCTATGGGATCTGTTTGCGACACAATCGATGAAACAATCGATTACTTACTTGCTCAGGGCAAGAAGGTTGGTGTTGTTAAAGTTCGGCTTTACAGACCATTCTGCGCACAGGCACTTGTAGATGCAATTCCGGATTCCGTTAAGTACATTAACGTTCTTGACAGAACAAAAGAACCAGGATCTCTTGGAGAACCTCTGTACCTTGACGTTGTTGCAGCTCTTAAAGGAACAAAATTCGATGCTGTTAAGATCAACTCAGGACGTTACGGACTTGGTTCTAAAGATACAACACCGGCTCAGGTTGTTGCTGTATTTGAAAATGAAGCAAAAGCTAAATTCACAATCGGTATCGTTGATGATGTAACAGGACTTTCTCTTGAAGTAGGTGCTCCACTGGTTACAACACCGGAAGGAACAATCAACTGTAAGTTCTGGGGACTTGGAGCTGACGGAACAGTCGGAGCTAACAAGAACTCTATCAAGATCATCGGTGATAACACAGATATGTATGCACAGGCTTACTTTGATTATGACTCAAAGAAATCCGGTGGTGTTACAATGTCTCACCTCCGTTTCGGTAAGAAACCAATTAAATCTACTTACCTGATTCACAAAGCAAACTTTGTTGCATGCCATAACCCGTCATATATCAACAAATACAACATGGTTCAGGAACTTGTAGATGGTGGTACATTCCTTCTTAACTGCCCATGGACAGTAGAAGAACTGGACAAACATCTTCCAGGACAGGTAAAAGCATTCATCGCTAACCATGACATCAAATTCTACACAATCGATGGTATCAAGATCGGTAAAGAAATCGGACTTGGCGGACGTATCAATACAGTTCTTCAGTCTGCATTCTTCAAACTGGCTAATATCATTCCGGAAGAAGAAGCTATCGACCTTATGAAGAAAGCTGCAAAAGCTACATACGGTAAGAAGGGTGATAAGATCGTACAGATGAACTACGATGCTATCGATGCCGGAGCTAAGCAGGTTAACGCTGTCGAAGTACCGGAAAGCTGGAAGAACTGCGAAGACGAAGGTCTGTTCACACCAGAAGTTAAGGGTGGAAGAGAAGATGCAGTAGCATTCGTTAAGAATATTCAGGCTAAGGTTAATGCTCAGGAAGGTAATACATTGCCTGTATCTGCATTCAAAGATTATGTAGATGGATCTACACCGTCAGGAACAGCTGCATACGAAAAACGTGGTATCGCTGTAGATATCCCGATCTGGCAGTCAGAGACATGTATCCAGTGTAACCGTTGTGCATATGTATGTCCGCACGCTGCAATCCGTCCGGTAGCTCTTACAGAAGAAGAACTTGCAAAAGCACCAGAAGGACTGAAAGCAATCGACATGATCGGTATGCCGGGAATGAAGTTCACAATGACTGTATCAGCTTATGACTGTACAGGATGTGGCTCTTGTGCAAATGTCTGCCCAGGTAAGAAGGGTGAAAAAGCTCTTGTTATGGGTAACATGGAAGAGAACGCAGGAGAACAGGTATACTTTGACTTTGGTACAGAAATCGAAGTAAAACCAGAAGTTGTTGCTAAATTTAAAGAAAATACAGTAAAAGGATCTCAGTTCAAACAGCCACTGCTTGAGTTCTCAGGAGCTTGTGCTGGATGTGGAGAGACTCCATACGCTAAACTTATCACACAGTTATTCGGTGACAGAATGTACATCGCTAATGCAACAGGTTGCTCATCTATCTGGGGTAACTCATCACCGTCTACACCTTACACAGTAAACTCTAAGGGACAGGGACCGGCTTGGTCTAACTCACTGTTCGAAGATGCTGCTGAGTTCGGTTATGGTATGTTACTTGCTCAGAAAGCAATCAGAGAAGGTCTGAAAGCGAAAGTAGAAGAAGTTGCTGCATCAGATAAAGCCAGCGAAGAAGCAAAAGCTGCTTGCAACGAATGGCTTGAAACATACGGATGCGGAGCTACTAACGGAACAGCTACAGACAAACTTGTTGCTGCATTAGAAGGATGCGAGTGCCCGACATGCAAAGATATCGTAGAAAAGAAAGACTTCCTTGCTAAGAAATCCCAGTGGATCTTCGGTGGTGACGGATGGGCTTACGATATCGGATTCGGTGGTGTTGACCACGTACTTGCAAGTGGAAAAGACATCAACGTAATGGTATTCGATACAGAAGTTTACTCTAATACAGGTGGACAGTCTTCTAAGTCTACTAAGACTGGTGCTATCGCTCAGTTCGCAGCAGGCGGAAAAGAAACTAAGAAGAAAGACCTTGCTTCTATCGCAATGAGCTACGGTTACGTATACGTTGCACAGATCGCTATGGGTGCTGACTTCAACCAGACTGTAAAAGCTATCGCAGAAGCTGAAGCATATCCGGGACCATCCCTGATCATCGCTTACGCTCCATGTATCAACCATGGTATCAAGAAAGGTATGAGCAAAGCTCAGACAGAAGAACAGCTTGCAGTTGAATGTGGATACTGGAACAACTTCCGTTTCAATCCAGAAGCAGAAGGATCTAAGTTCACTCTTGACAGCAAGGCACCAGATCTTGCCGGATACGAAGAATTCCTTAACGGTGAAGTTCGTTACAACGCTCTTGCCAGATTCAATCCTGAAAAGGCTAAAGTTCTGTTTGCTAAGAACGAAGAAGAAGCAAAAGCTAGATATGCATATCTGCAGAAACTCGTTACACTGTACGGTTCTGAAGAATAAGATTGACTTTAATGAGGAGTCAGGGACGAAAGTCTCTGGCTCCTTTTTGGTTTTGGGGATTCAAAAGGGGACGCGTACACAAAAGAACTTGCGCTGCACACCGCCTGCAAATGTGTTGTAGGTCCACAGAATGTCAAAGACTATCTTGCATTTGACAAGGTACTCGCATGCGGCGGAACCTGGATGGTAAAGGATGCTCTGATAAATGGCGGAGAATTTGAAAAGATCAAAGAAATGACAAAAGAAGCGGTAGATATTGTAAAATAGAAATTATCTCTTGCAAAAATGAAAATTTTGTAGTATGGTTGATAAAGAAAATGATGAATATTCAGCTTGATAGAGGCGCGGGATTTATCAGTACCTTCTGAAAGATGCGGCAGGGAAGCCGACAGAAGAGAAAGGAAATACCGCCGAAGGAGCCGGAACCCCAACCCCGGTTTCTGGGACGATGCAGAAGATGCAGCGTACTGTCACACACGTGGAGCGCTATCGGAAGAACATTTAAGGAAGACTTTACATGCCATGAATGCGTTTTGCCGGTGCAAGCGTTATTCATGGCATTTTTATGTTTTAAAACAGGAGGTATTTTAATTGAGAGAAAAAATGAGAAAGTTAAGCAGTCTGCTCGCAGCTGTAATGATCTGCGTAATGGCAAGTCCCCTTGTCACCTTTGCAGCAGACGCGGAGGAGTATGTACCGAAGATGTATGCCAGCATCTGGTCACTGGTTCCACCGGTGGTTGCGATCGCACTGGCACTGATCACAAAAGAAGTGTACAGCTCATTATTTGTAGGAATTTTAGTAGGTGGAATATTCTATTCCGGATTTTCCTTTGAAGGAACCATCACCCATATTTTTCAGGAAGGGATCGTAGCTGTTCTTTCTGACAGCTATAATGTGGGAATCCTGATCTTCCTGGTTATCTTAGGAACCATGGTCTGCCTGATGAATAAGGCAGGAGGATCTGCCGCATTCGGTGAATGGGCAAGTACCCATATCAAGAGCCGTGTAGGTGCACAGCTGGCAACAATCATTCTTGGTGTGCTGATCTTTATCGATGACTATTTTAACTGTCTGACAGTCGGAAGCGTGATGCGTCCGGTAACGGATGCGCAGAATGTTTCCAGAGCAAAGCTTGCGTATCTGATCGATGCGACAGCAGCTCCGGTATGTATCATTGCACCGATTTCATCCTGGGCAGCAGCCGTTACCGGTTTTGTAGAAGGTGAAGATGGATTTTCAATATTTATCCGTGCAATTCCATATAACTTCTATGCAATCCTTACTATCCTGATGATGATCGCAATGGTTGTGATGAAGGTTGAGTATGGTCCGATGAAGGTTCATGAAGATAATGCAAAAAAAGGTGATATTTACACCACACCGGACAGACCGTATGCAAATACGGAGGAAGAGGCAGTGGATAACTGTAAAGGAAAAGTAATGGATCTTCTGATCCCGATCATTTCACTGATCATCTGCTGTGTGATCGGAATGATCTACACCGGTGGGTTCTTTGACGGAGTCGGTTTTGTAGAAGCATTTTCTGGAAGTGATGCTTCCCAGGGACTGGTGTATGGAAGCTTCTTTGCTTTTGTGATCACAATCGTGCTGTATCTGGTAAGACGTGTGCTGAAATTCGATGAGTGTATGGCATGTCTCCCGGACGGATTTAAGGCGATGGTTCCGGCAATCCTGATTCTTGTTTTTGCATGGACGCTGAAATCTATGACCGACAGTCTTGGAGCGGCAGAATATGTAGCAGGCATTGTAGCCGGAAGTGCGGAAGGTATGGTAAATCTTCTTCCGGCAATCATCTTCCTTGTGGGATGCTTTCTTGCATTTGCAACCGGTACAAGTTGGGGAACATTCGGAATCCTGATCCCGATCGTGGTACATGCATTTGAAGGAAAGAATGAGACGATGATGATCATTGCTATCTCCGCATGTATGGCCGGAGCAGTTTGTGGTGACCACTGTTCACCGATTTCGGATACAACGATCATGGCATCTGCTGGTGCACAGTGCAATCATATTAATCATGTCAATACACAGCTTCCATATGCGGCAAGCTGCGCGGCGATTTCGTTTATCACTTATATTATTGCCGGATTCGTACAGAGTGCATGGATCGCACTTCCGGCAGGAATCATCATGATGCTTGTCTTTGTGACATTCATGAAATTTTCACAGAAAAAGCAGACAACAGCTTTTTCACAGAAGAAAGAAGCATAACAGAGAAAATGAGGAATGGCTTTCGTAGCTGTTCCTTATTTTATTTACGCGAGCAACGAATCAAAGTCCGTGCTTGCACGAGACCTTGGCGACTGACGCGATAACTTGAGAAACTCGCGGAGCGTGTTTCTAATAGTTGACGGAAAAATCATAAAGAACTGGGAAGGTACATCGGATTATGGAAAACATTTCCCACCAAGACCTTGTATCAAATCAAAGAAATGTGTACAATGTTATTTATGAGACTAACTACAGAACTTGGAGGAAATCATATATGGATTTAACAAAGCTTACAGCATATGAGATCATTGAGCACAGACCTCTTCCGGATCTGAAATCGGAAGGAGCGCTTTTAAGACATAAAAAGAGCGGTGCGAGGGTGCTTCTGATCTCCAATGATGATGAAAATAAAGTATTTAATATCGGATTCCGCACACCGACCACGAACAGTACCGGAGTGCCACATATCATGGAACATACTGTTCTGTGTGGCTCGGAAAAGTTTCCGACCAAGGATCCGTTTGTGGAACTGGTAAAAGGATCTTTGAACACCTTTTTGAATGCGATGACTTATCCGGACAAGACCGTATATCCGGTTGCAAGCTGTAATGAAAAGGATTTTCAGAATCTGATGGACGTGTATATGGACGCAGTCCTGCATCCGAATATTTACAAACACGAAGAGATCTTCCGGCAGGAGGGCTGGAACTATCATCTGGAGGAAGCAGACGGGGAGCTTTCTTATAACGGAGTTGTTTATAATGAGATGAAGGGGGCTTTTTCTTCACCGGATGGTGTTCTGGACCGTATGATCCTGAATTCTCTGTTCCCGGATACGACTTATGCAAATGAGTCCGGCGGAGATCCGGATGTGATTCCGGAACTGACTTATGAAGAATATCTGAATTTCCACAGAACCTATTATCATCCGTCCAACAGTTATATTTACCTCTATGGCAATATGGATATGGAAGAGAAATTAAACTGGCTGGATCAGGAATATCTGTCTGCTTACGATAAAAAAGAAGTAGATTCCGAGATCCATCTGCAGAAGCCGTTTGAAAAAATGCATGATATCACAAAGCCGTATTCGATCGCAAGTAATGAATCGACAGAAGATAATACCTATCTTTCCTACAATAAGGTCATTGGGACTTCTCTGGATGAAAAGCTGTATCTGGCATTCCAGATCCTGGATTATGCACTGCTTTCTGCTCCGGGAGCACCGATCACAAAAGCACTTCTGGAAGCAGGAATCGGAAAAGATATCAGCGGATCTTATGACAGCAGCACCTATCAGCCGATTTTCTCGATCGTGGCAAAGAATGCGAATGAAGAGCAGAAGGCAGAATTTGTAAAAGTGATCGAAGATACATTAAAAGGTATTGTAGAAAACGGAATGGACAAAAAGGCACTGGAAGCGGGAATCAATTACCATGAATTCCGTTACCGTGAAGCAGACTTCGGAGGCTATCCGAAGGGACTGATGTACGGTCTGCAGATATTTGACAGCTGGCTTTATGATGAGACAAAGCCGTTTATCCATGTGGAGGCGCTGGACACCTTTGCATTCTTAAAAGAGCAGATCAGTACCGGGTATTTTGAAAAGCTGATTCAGACATACCTTCTGGATAATCAGCATGGAGCACTGGTTACGATCGTGCCGGAACCGGGACGTACAGCCAGACTGGATGCAGAATTAAAAGAAAAACTGCAGGCATATAAAGAAAGCCTTAGCAGGGGAGAAATCGAAAAGCTGGTTGCAGATACAAAGCATTTACAGGAGTATCAGGAAGAACCGTCAAGTCAGGAGGATTTGGAGAAGATCCCGATGCTGACAAGAGCAGATATTTCCCGCGAGATCGCACCGATTTATAATGAAGAGATGAAGATTGCAGATATCCCGACTGTCTTCCATGAGATTGAAACGAACGGAATCGGTTATCTGGATCTGATGTTTGACCTTTCCGATGTGCCGGAGAAAGATCTCCCGATGGTAGGACTTCTGCAGGCAGTTCTCGGAATCATTGACACTGAGCATTATGAATATGGAGAACTTTTTAATGAAATCAACAGACACACCGGAGGAATCGGAACTTCACTGGAGCTTTACCCGGATGTGACGAAAGTAAAAGAAAAAGAATTCAAGGCAACTTTTGAAATCAAAGGGAAAGCACTTTATGGACAGATTCCATTTGCCATCCGTATGATGAAAGAGATTCTGACAGCATCGAAACTGGATGATGAAAAACGTCTGAAAGAGATTCTTTCTATGACAAAGACCAGATTGCAGGATCGTTTCCTGTCTGCAGGACATTCCGCAGCAGCACTCCGGGCAATGTCTTATAAGTCACCGATTTCAAAATTCAAAGATACGACGAATGGAATAGAATATTACCAGAATATCCGTGAGATGGAAGAACATTTTGATGAGAAGAAAGAAGAAATCATCAGCGGATTGAAGGCTTTGTCGGAATTGCTTTTCAGAAAAGGCAATGTGATGATCAGTTACACAGCCTCAAGAGAGGGACTTGTCGTTTTGGAAGAGGAGATCGGAAGCTTAAAAGAAGCTCTTTATCCGGAGAGAATGCCAGAGAGCCGATGCATCCTGCACTGTGAAAAGAAGAATGAAGGATTTAAAACTTCTTCTAAAGTACAGTTTGCGGCAAAGGCAGGCAACTTTATCGACGCAGGGGAGGAATATAACGGGGCACTGCAGATCCTGAAAGTGATCATGAGTTATGAATACCTCTGGATCAATATCCGCGTAAAAGGTGGTGCGTATGGCTGCATGAGTAACTTCAACCGCATTGGTGAGGGCTATTTTGTATCTTACCGTGACCCGAATCTTGGAAGAACCCTGGAAATCTACGACGGAGTTCCGGAATATCTGGAGAACTTCACGGTCAGCGAACGCGATATGACAAAATATATTATCGGAACGATCAGCAACATTGATCAGCCGATGACTCCGGCAACCAAGGGAGACCGTTCCATGAACCTTTATATGAATCATGTCAGTGCAGAGATGATCAGAAAAGAAAGAGAACAGATCCTTACGGCCAACCAGGAGGATATCCGTGCACTTGCAGGTGTGGCACGTGCGGTACTTGCAAATGATCAGATCTGTGTGATCGGAAACGAAGCAAAGATAGAAGAAGAAAAAGAACTGTTTATGACAGTTGAGAATTTATTTTAGAAGGAGAATGCATGAGAGCAGATTTTAAATCAGGATTTGTAACGCTGATCGGCAGGCCGAATGTGGGGAAATCCACACTTATGAACTATCTGATCGGTCAGAAGATTGCTATTACATCGAATAAACCACAGACCACCAGAAACCGGATCCAGACGGTACTTACGACCGATGAAGGACAGATTGTATTTGTTGATACACCGGGAATCCATAAGGCGAAAAACAAGCTTGGGACCTACATGGTAAATGTGGCAGAGCGCACCTTAAATGAAGTGGATGTGGTACTGTGGCTGGTTGAACCAAGTACCTTTATAGGAGCCGGAGAGCAGCACATTGTGCAGCAGCTTGGGAAGGTGACGACACCGGTCGTGCTGGTCATCAACAAGGCAGATACCGTGAAAAAGGAAGACATTCTTCCGTGTATTGCAAAATACAACGAAGTATACCAGTTTGCAGATATCGTTCCGGTATCTGCAAGAACCGGTGAAAATACAGACGAGCTTTTAAAGGTCATCATGAAATATCTTCCGTATGGACCGCAGTTTTATGATGAAGATACCATTACCGACCAGCCGGAAAGGCAGATCGTGGCAGAGCTGATCCGTGAGAAAGCACTACACTGCCTGAATGAGGAGATTCCACATGGAATTGCGGTATCGATCGAGAAGATGAAAGCACGTAAAAAAGTGATGGATATTGAGGCAACGATCATCTGTGAACGTGATTCCCATAAAGGAATCATCATTGGCAAGCAGGGATCCATGCTGAAAAAGATCGGCAGTACGGCGAGATATGAGATCGAGCAGATGCTCGGATGTAAGGTAAATCTCCAACTTTGGGTAAAAGTAAAGAAAGACTGGAGAGACAGTGATTTCCTGATCAAGAACTTCGGATACCGAGAAGACGAGTAAAAAATGTCAAGGTGTTTCTCTGAAAAACAGCTGGCAGATATTACGCAGTATAGCATCTGAAAATATGGGAGAACCTAATCTTAAAAGGCATAAGAAAAAGATGAGGTGACCGAAGGATGAATCAGGAATACTGGGATCAGTTTGCAAGGACAGGACGGGTGGAGGATTATCTCTCCTACCGGGAAAAGGAAGTCTGTAAAGCGAAAACGGAGAAATACGGGGACAAATGCAGTGAATCAGTTAACAACAATGACAGGGATGATTCTGTCGGTAGCACCGATTGGTGAATATGATAAAAGAGTCGTGATCCTGACAAAAGAAAAAGGAAAAATATCAGCGTTTGCAAAAGGGGCAAGACGACCGAACAGTCCGCTTGCAGGGGCATGTACGCCTTGTAATTTCGGAAAATTCATGCTGTATGAGGGAAGAAATTCCAACACTCTCCAGTCGGCAGAGATCGAGAATTATTTTGCAGAGCTCCGAACGGATGTGGAAGCGGCATATTATGCATTTTATTTTCTCGAATTTGCAGATTTTTATACAAGGGAAGCCAATGACGAGCGGGAAATGCTGAAGCTTCTTTATCAGACGATGCGCGTGCTGACGAAAAAGATCATTCCATTTGAGCTGGTACGCTACATATTTGAACTGAAGGCACTCAGTGTCAGCGGGGAAGGACCGCAGGTATTTCAGTGTGTCAGATGCGGGAACAGGGAACGTCCCTGTGTGTTCAGTGTGAAGGAGGGCGGTCTGGTCTGCAGTGAATGCGGTCAGAATGTCTATGACGGAATGCGGCTGAATACGTCTACCCTTTATGCCATGCAGTTCATTGTCGGGACACCGGTGGAAAAGCTCTATACCTTTACCTTAAGCGATGAGGTTTTAAAGGAACTGGGAAAGGTAATGGAGCGTTATCTGGATGTATACGTGGATCACAGATTCAAGTCGCTTGAGATTCTGGAGCAGCTCACAGGGCTGAAATAACCGGAAAATTGTATATTAGATTAGAAAATAAAGACAAATCTGGCGAAAATTAGCAGGATAAGCTTGCAAAACCTATATGCAATAGGTATAATAGGTGAATCAGAGAGGAATAAATGTTATCGCGATAAGTAGCTTTGTTCTTCTAACGAAAAATAAAAAGAATGCGAGGATTAGTGTTATGGTAGAAAAGACAATGGACAAAATTGTAGCTTTGGCAAAATCAAGAGGCTTTGTATATCCGGGGTCTGAAATCTACGGTGGGCTTGCAAATACATGGGATTATGGTAACCTGGGTGTTGAACTTAAGAACAACGTAAAGAGAGCATGGTGGAAGAAATTTGTACAGGAGAACCCGTACAACGTAGGTGTTGACTGTGCAATCCTGATGAATCCGCAGACATGGATCGCTTCCGGACATCTGGGAGGATTCAGTGATCCGCTGATGGACTGTAAGGAATGTCACGAACGTTTCCGTGCAGATAAGATCATTGAAGATTATGCACATGAGCATGGAATTGATATTCCGGACAGCATTGACGGATGGTCACATGAAGAGATGGAAGGATTTATTAAAGAACATGAAGTTCCGTGCCCGACTTGTGGAAAACATAATTTCACAGAGATCCGTGAATTTAACCTGATGTTCAAAACTTTCCAGGGTGTAACAGAAGATGCAAAGAACGTTGTTTACCTTCGTCCTGAGACTGCACAGGGAATCTTCGTAAACTTTAAGAATGTACAGAGAACTTCAAGAAAGAAACTTCCATTTGGTATTGGTCAGATCGGTAAATCATTCCGTAACGAGATCACACCGGGTAACTTTACATTCCGTACCCGTGAGTTCGAACAGATGGAACTTGAATTCTTCTGCAAACCGGATACAGACCTTGAATGGTTTGCTTACTGGAAGAAATTCTGCCTCGACTGGCTGTTCTCTCTTGGCCTTAAGGATGAGGAAATCCGTTACAGAGATCATGACAAAGAAGAGCTTTCTTTCTACAGCAAGGCTACAACAGACGTAGAATTCCTCTTCCCGTTTGGATGGGGCGAGCTGTGGGGAATCGCAGACAGAACAGATTATGACCTGACACAGCATCAGAATGTATCAGGACAGGATCTGACTTACTTTGATGATGAGACCAATGAAAAATACATTCCATACGTTATCGAGCCATCACTTGGTGCTGACCGTGTGGTACTTGCGTTTCTTTGCGCAGCATATGATGAGGAAGAACTGGAAGACGGTTCTACACGTACTGTGATGCATTTCCATCCGGAACTTGCACCGATTAAGATCGGTGTGCTTCCGCTCTCCAAGAAGCTGAATGAGGGTGCTGAGAAGGTTTATGCTATGCTTAGCAAATACTACAACTGCGAATTTGATGACAGAGGAAATATCGGTAAGAGATATCGTCGTCAGGATGAGATCGGAACACCGTTCTGCGTAACTTATGACTTCGATTCAGAAGAAGACGGAGCAGTTACTGTTCGTGACCGTGATACAATGCAGCAGGAAAGAATTAAAATTGAAGATCTCAAAGCGTACTTTGAGAAGAAATTTGAGTGGTAGAGATTTGAAAAGATCCGGATTTCCCAGGTTTGGGAAGTCCGGATCTTTTTGTGCAAAAAAGTTTGTTGGGGAAGTTGTGAGACAAATGGGACAAATATAAGTGTTCAAATTCCGTTGTGCCAACCATTCTGAGGAGCCTCTGAAAGCGAAAATTATGTCAGCAGAGGCTTCCATAATTTTTGAGTCTCCTCGCCATGGCACAACAATCGAATTTGAACACTTATATTTGTCCCATTTGTCATTCAACTTTACTAGTGGAAACTATTTTGTGGCAGGGGAAATGCTGGCAAGTGTGATGGGATTCTGAGAAAAAATTTGATTTGTGAAATTAGACAAAGAAAATCGATGATATAGTTAAAAAATAGTCAATAAAAACAATGCCTATAGGGAAAAACTATTAAATATTCTGACAAATAATAAACAATAAAGAAAATTATTTAACGCTTGACTAATTGTGAAGACAATTATATAATGAGATTAACGTTAAGGTTGGAAGATGAATATGTGAGATACTTGTTGTACAGACGGCGCGCACCGTTATTTAATGTATAGCATGAGCCGAAGGGGCAAGCAGAAACTCTCAGGCAAAAGGAACATATTCGGACAACACTCTGGAGAACAATATATATGTATTGTACCGAAGAAGTAGTCTGGACTATATAGCGCAAAAGTCTGGGTGATCTTTCAGGTGAACGGACAGAGGCAGACAAAAAAGATTTCAATGACGAAAACTTTTTTGCCTGTTTTTTTGTACCCTAAAAAGTTGAATATTCGGAAAAATACAGATATAAACGATAAAATTCTGAATTTAGCACACCGAAAAGGGAGCAAAAAAGACAAGGTAGTTGGTTCTAAGGAGGTAAAAGAGAATGAACAGAATTGAAGATGTAACAAATTACATTACTGAATGTGATGAAGAAGTAGGAAAAGCGCTGCAGTTAGAACTTGGCCGTCAGCGCAGAAACCTTGAACTGATCGCATCAGAGAATATCGTAAGCCCGGCAGTTATGCTTGCGATGGGAACTGTACCGACAAACAAGTATGCAGAAGGTTATCCGGGAAAACGTTATTATGGCGGATGCGAGGATGTAGATATTCTTGAAAATCTTGCAATCGAACGTGCAAAGAAGTTATTTGGATGTGACCATGTATGTGTACAGCCACATTCAGGAGCAAATGCGAATACAGCTGTATATCAGGCGCTGATCAAACCAGGCGATACAGTTATGGGACTGAACCTGGCACACGGCGGACATCTTACACATGGTTCACCGGTAAACCTTTCCGGTATCCTTTACAATTTCGTACCTTACAATGTCAATGATGACGGTGTTCTGGATTACGATGAGATCAGAAAGCTTGCACATGAATGCAAACCGAAGATGATCGTAGCAGGAGCTTCGGCTTATCCGAGAGAGATCCGTTTTGATATTTTTGCAGATATCGCAAAAGAAGTTGGAGCTTATCTTTTCGTAGATATGGCACATATTGCAGGTCTTGTTGCAGCAGGACTTCACCAGAGCCCGGTTCCTTATGCTGATGTAGTTACAACAACAACACATAAGACACTCAGAGGACCTCGTGGTGGAATGATCATATGCAAAGAAGAATATGCAAAAGCGATCAACAAAGCAATCTTCCCGGGAACACAGGGCGGACCTCTGATGCACATTATCGCAGCAAAAGCTGTATGCTTTGGAGAAGCATTAAAACCGGAATTCAAAACCTATCAGGAACAGGTTGTCAAGAATGCAAAAGCACTTGCAGAAGCCATGGTTGAAGAAGGATTCAACCTTGTCAGTGGTGGAACAGACAACCATCTGATTCTGGTAGATCTTCAGAACATGAACATCACAGGAAAAGAACTTCAGAACAGACTGGATGAAGTTTACATCACAGTTAATAAGAATGCAGTTCCGAATGATCCTGCAAGCCCGTTTGTGACCAGTGGAGTTCGTATCGGGACACCGGCTGTTACAACAAGAGGTCTGAAAGAAGAAGATATGAAGACCATCGCAAAACTGATCAAGATGACGATTACAGACTTTGATACCAAAGCAGATGAAATCCGTGCCGAAGTTACAAAGATCTGCGATAAATATCCACTTTATGAATAACAGGAGGAAAAAATAATGGAATTAAAAACACCCCTTTATGACGCTCATGTAAAAGCAGGTGGAAAGATCGTGCCGTTTGCCGGATACCTTCTTCCGGTTCAGTATGAGACAGGCGTGATCAAAGAGCATATGGCAGTACGTACACAGGCAGGACTTTTTGATGTATCTCATATGGGCGAAATCCTTTGTGAAGGAAAAGATGCTCTTGTCAATCTGCAGCACATCCTTACAAACGATTTTACAAATATGGTAGACGGACAGGCAAGATACAGCCCGATGTGTAACGAGAACGGTGGAACTGTAGATGACTTGATCGTATACAAAAGAGCAGATGATCACTATTTTATCGTAGTAAATGCAGCAAACAAGGATAAGGATTATCAGTGGATGCTCGCACATCAGTCAGGAGAAGTTACATTTACAGACGTATCCGACCAGTATGGACAGATCGCTCTTCAGGGACCGAAGGCGATGGAAATTTTAAGAAAACTTACAACAGAAGAAAGTATTCCAAAGAAATATTATCATGCAGTATTTGGTGCAGAAGTTGCCGGAATGCCTTGCATCGTATCCAAAACAGGATATACCGGCGAAGATGGAGTAGAGATCTACCTGGCAAGTGATCTTGCAGAAAAGATGTGGGAGACACTTCTTGAAGCTGGAAAAGAAGAGGGACTGATCCCTTGTGGACTTGGTGCACGTGATACACTTCGTATGGAAGCAGCAATGCCTCTTTACGGACATGAGATGGATGATGAAGTATCACCTCTTGAAACAGGTCTGAACTTCGGTGTTAAGATGAAGAAAGACGAATTCATCGGAAAGAAAGCCATGGAAGACAGAGGAACACCAAAGATCGAAAGAATTGGTCTTAAAGTAACAGGAAGAGGAATCATCCGTGAACATCAGGATCTGTATGTTGGAGATCAGAAGATCGGACATACAACATCCGGAACACATTGTCCTTATCTTGGATATCCGATTGCTATGGCACTTGTTGATGCCGGAAGCGTAGCAATTGGCGACAAGGTAGAAGCAGATGTACGTGGAAGAAGAGTGGAAGCAGAAGTTGTGCAGCTTCCGTTCTATAAGAGAGCAAAATAAAAGAAAATAATAACGAAAATAGATTAACAGGTCGGTCGCAGAAAAAGCGATAGAGAGTGTTTGGAAAAGGCGACCGGCAGTTGAAAAGAAAAGGAGATTAAAATCATGGAAGTTAGAGCAGAATTAAAATATACAAAATCACACGAATGGGTAAAAGAAGAAGGCGGAGTCTGGACAATTGGTCTTACGGATTATGCACAGTCAGCACTCGGCGATCTCGTATTTGTAAATCTTCCGGAAGCCGGAGACAGTGTAGAGGCAGGAGAAGTATTTGGAGATGTTGAATCTGTAAAAGCGGTATCAGATGTATACTCACCGGTAACAGGAGAAGTTGAAGAAATCAACGAAGAACTTCTTGACGCACCAGAAAAGATCAATGGCGCTCCGTATGATGCATGGTTCATCAAAGTAAAAGATGTATCGGGAACAGAGGAACTTCTTTCAGCAGAAGAATATGAGGCATTTGTAGCAAGCGAAGAATAATCAGGGAAAGGCGGTGGACCATTTATGGGAAGCTATGTACCGAATACAAAAGAACAGCGTCAGGAAATGCTGAAAGAAATCGGGTTTCAGACAATTGATGATCTGTTCGCACACATTCCGGCAGAAGTAAAGATCCAGGGCGGTCTTAATATTCCGGAAGGAAAAACAGAATTAGAAGTACGTCGTGATATGGAAAATATTGCTGCAAAGAATCAGGTCTTTAAGACGATTTTCCGCGGCGCAGGCGCTTACCGGCATTTTATTCCGGCAACAGTAAAGAGCGTGATTTCAAAAGAAAATTTATTAACTGCATATACTCCTTATCAGGCAGAGATCAGCCAGGGAATCCTGCAGTCGATCTTTGAATATCAGACCATGATCTGTGATCTGACAGGAATGGATATTTCCAATGCCTGCGTATATGATGGTGCAGAAGCATCCGCAGAAGGTGTGGCAATGTGCCGTGACAGAAAACGCAGCAAAGCACTTGTTTCAGCTACCGTGAATCCATATGTTCTTGAAACAATCAAAACATACTGCTTCGGTAATGAAATGGAAATAGAAGTAATTCCGGAAAAAGACGGACTTACAGATATGGAATATCTGAAAGAACATGTAGATGCACAGACAGCATGTGTACTGATCCAACATCCGAACTATTACGGTAATCTGGAAGAAGCAGCCGAGATTGGTGAGATCACACATGGAGCTGGTGCGAAATATGTGATGAATGTCAATCCGATTTCTCTCGGTGTAGTAAAGACACCGGCAGAATATGGAGCTGATGTGGCAGTTGGCGAAGGACAGCCACTTGGACTTTCTATTGCATTCGGCGGACCATATCTTGGATTTATGGCTGCAACACAGAAGATGATGAGAAATCTTCCGGGACGTATCGTTGGACAGACAGAAGACCACAATGGAAAGAAAGGTTATGTACTTACTCTTCAGGCAAGAGAACAGCATATCCGTCGTGAAAAAGCATCCAGCAATATCTGCTCAAACCAGGCACTCTGCGCACTTGCAGTAGGCGTTTATCTGGCAACAATGGGCAATGAAGGGATTAAGAAAGCAGCAACACTTTCAACTTCAAAAGCACATTATCTTTCAGCAGAACTTGCAAAAGTTGGATATCAGACCGAGAACAAAGGAGAATTTTTCCATGAATTCGTAACTGTATCCGATGTTCCGGCCGCAAAAGCACTTGCAGCACTTGAGGAAAAAGGAATCCTTGGAGGATTTCCGCTTGACGAACACAGAATCCTGTGGTGCTGTACAGAAGTGAATACCAAAGAAGAGATGGACGCAGTTGTTCAGATTCTGAAGGAGGTGCAGTAATGTTAATATTTGAAAAAAGCAGACCTGGAAGAGGTTGCGATTTACTGCCAGAATGCGATGTAGAAGTAACACTTCCACAGGAAAAAGATAAAAGAGAGAAAAAACTTCATCTGCCAGAGCTTTCTGAGATTGAACTGAGCAGACATTATACAGAGCTTGCAAAGAAATCACATGGTGTGAATGATGGTTTCTATCCTCTCGGATCTTGTACAATGAAATACAATCCGAAGATCAATGAAGATATGGCAGCACTTCCGGGATTCACAGAGATCCATCCACTGCAGCCGGCACATACGGTACAGGGATGCCTGGAAATCATCAAGGAATCAGAAAATCTGCTTTGCGAGATCACAGGTATGGATCGTATGACATTCCAGCCGGCAGCCGGTGCTCACGGAGAGTTTACAGGGCTCCTTTTGATCAAAGCATATCATAAGAGCCGTGGAGACGAAAAGAGAAAGAAAATCATCGTTCCGGACTCTGCACATGGAACCAACCCGGCAAGTGCGGCAATGGCAGGATTCCAGGTAGTCAGCATTGAATCTGCACCGGATGGTGGTGTTGATCTTGAAAAATTACAGGAAGTATGCGGAGAGGATACAGCAGGACTTATGCTTACCAATCCAAATACGGTAGGACTTTTCGATAAGAATATCCTGAAGATCACGGAGATCGTTCATAACTGTGGCGGACTTTGCTACTATGACGGAGCAAACTTAAATGCAGTTATGGGAACTGTTCGCCCTGGAGATATGGGATTTGATGTGATCCATCTGAATCTTCACAAAACCTTCTCAACTCCGCACGGTGGCGGTGGTCCTGGAAGCGGACCTGTTGGATGCAAGAGCATGCTGGTTCCGTTCCTTCCGTCTTATGTAGTAGATGGAGAAGAAGAACTGAAATTTGTAAAAGAACCACAGAGCATCGGTGAGATGAAGAGCTTCTATGGAAACTTTACAGTCATCGTAAAAGCACTTACCTATGTGAAGACACTGGGACGCGAAGGTATTCCGGAAGCGAGCCAGAATGCAGTTCTGAATGCAAATTACATGATGAACAAGCTGAAAGACCTTTATACAATGGCGTATGACGAGGTATGTATGCATGAATTCGTAATGAGTCTTGCAGATCTGAAAAAGAAAACAGGAATTTCTGCAATGGATATTGCAAAAGGACTTCTTGATAACGGTATACATCCACCGACAATGTACTTCCCGCTGATCGTTGAGGAAGCACTGATGGTAGAGCCGACAGAGACAGAGTCCAAAGAAACTCTGGATGAAGCAGTAGAAGTATTACGCAAACTGTATGAAATTGCAGAAACAGATGCCGAACAGCTTCATCAGGCTCCTGTTACAACACCGGTTACAAGAGTGGATGAGGTTGGAGCAGCAAGACATCCATATCTGCGATATGAATGGCAGGACTAATAAGTTATAGCTTAAAGCGAGGGAAAAACTATGATTGAAAAGATTACTTATATTGAAAGCAATCAGTTCAGTCCATATAGAAATCTTGCAGTGGAGGAGTATTTGCTCCTCCACTGCGAGGATAAAGAATGTATTCTTTATTTGTGGCAGAATCAGAATACAGTTGTTATCGGACGGAATCAAAATGCTTGGAAAGAATGTAGAACAACAAAGCTGGAAGAAGAAGGTGGTCATCTTGCCAGGCGCCTGTCAGGTGGTGGAGCTGTGTACCATGATCTGGGAAATATGAACTTCACATTTCTGATCAGTAAAGAAGAATATGATCTGAACCGGCAACTGCAGGTAATCATAGGAGCGATGGGGATCCTTGGATTGAAGGCTGAAAAATCCGGGCGTAACGATATCCTGATCGATGGAAAGAAATTCTCGGGAAATGCGTTTTATGAGCAGGAAAAACATTGCTATCACCATGGCACGATCATGGTAGGAGTAAACATGGAAACCTTATCCAGATATCTGACTGTATCAAAGGATAAACTGAAATCAAAGGGGGTTGATTCGGTAAAATCCAGAGTGACAAATTTAAGAGATTATCTTCCGGAGCTTACAATGGAAGAACTGAAGGTGGCACTTAAGCAGTCATTTGAAAAGGTATACGGATTAAAGATACGTGATAAAAAAATAGAAGATCTTGATACCGGAGTAATTGCAGAAAGAGAGAAATTTTTCTCTTCATGGAACTGGCTCTATGGCAGAAAAATTGATTTTCAGTATGAGCTTTCCCACCGTTTTGGATGGGGAGGAATTACACTTCAGTTTGCAGTAGAATCAGGAAAGATCAAGGATGCAATTGCATGGTCGGATGCACTGAATCCGGATTTCATACATGCACTTCCGAAGTATCTGAAAGGACTGAAGTACAGAAAGGAAAGTATCTGTACGGAATTGGGGCTGTTCTGGTCAGATGATCCACAGGAAGAAGAGATGATGAAAGACATTATCGAATGGATTCAGGGCGAGGAACTGTAGGAGGATGAAATAAAATGAGCGAGAAGTTTGATGTAGTAGTAATTGGAGCCGGTCCGGGAGGATATGTGGCAGCAATTAAATCTGCGAAGCTTGGAATGAAGACCGCAGTGATCGAAGAGAGAGAAGTCGGGGGAACATGCCTGAACAGAGGATGTATTCCGGCAAAAGCAATGATTCATGCATCGACATTATATCGTGAAATCAAAGAAGCGGACCGCTTCGGAATTTCAGCATCAGATGTTACTTATGATTTTGAAAAAATTCTGGAATATAAGGAGCAGACAACCGGACAGCTTGTTCAGGGAGTAGAACAGCTCCTGCAGGCAAACGGCGTAACAAGATATCATGGAAAAGGCACACTTTTTGAGGGGAAAAAAGTTAAGATTACAGGGAATGAAGAACAGTCTATTGAAGCAGAGAATGTCATTCTGGCTTCTGGTTCCAAATCACTGATTCTTCCAATACCGGGAATGGATCTTGCGAGAGTTCTGACAAGTGATGAACTCTTCAAGATGAGAGAAGTTCCAAAGAGTCTGGTTATCATCGGTGGCGGTGTGATCAGTGTAGAATTTGCTACCGTATATTCCGCACTTGGATCTAAGGTTACCATTCTTGAAGCAATGCCGCGTCTGGTTCCAAATATGGATAAAGAGATTGCACAGAACCTGAAATTGATCCTGAAGAAACGTGGCGTAGAAAGCCATACATCAGCAGCAGTACAGGGTGTGCATATGGAAGGGGATACCTGTGTATGTACCTTCGTTGAAAAAGAAAAAGAACAGACTGTAGAAGCAGAATATGTTCTGTGTGCAGTCGGAAGATGCCCGAATACCGACGGATTATTTGCAGAAGGTGCTGCTCCGGATATGGAAAGAGGACGTGTTCTTGTAAATGATAAATTCGAAAGCAGTATTCCGGGAGTCTATGCGATCGGTGATCTGATCTTTGGTGCACAGCTTGCCCATGCAGCAAGTGCACAGGGAATCGTTGTTGCAGAACAGCTGGCGGGAAAAGAACCTTCTGTGAATCTGGATGTGGTTCCGGGGTGTGTTTATACAGATCCGGAAATCGCATCAGCAGGTGTTACCGAAGATGCAGCCAAAGAACAGGGAATCAAAGTGAAGACTGGTAAATTTATCATGAGTGCCAATGGTAAATCGCTTATTACAAAAGAAGAAAGAGGATTTATCAAGATCGTGGCAGATGAAGAGACAGATGTGATTCTCGGAGCACAGATGATGTGTGCAAGAGCCACAGACATGATCGGTGAATTTGTAACTGCGATCGCAAACAAAATGACGGTTGCACAGCTTTTGAAGGGAATGCGTGCACATCCGACGTATAATGAAGGAATCGGAGAAGCCCTGGAAGAAGCAGAGGGTGGAGCGATCCACGTTGTACCAAAGAAAAAGAAATAGAACTGTACAGCAGTAAGGGAATATGATAAAATATTCAGATATCAGCATATGCTGAAAAGTACAAAAAGGAAAATTAAATCATGTTATACGAAGAAGCAAGGGTATATTTGGATCATGTATCGAAATACGGAAGTGTACTTGGCTTAGATAGTATAAAGAGCTTATTGGGTGAGCTTGGAAATCCGCAGAAAGATTTGAAATTTATACATATAGCCGGGACTAATGGAAAAGGATCGATTCTCGCCGGACTCTCCGGTATCCTGCAGCA
This sequence comes from Coprococcus sp. TM115-187, assembly GCF_027679115.1. NCBI lineage: Bacteria > Bacillati > Bacillota > Clostridia > Lachnospirales > Lachnospiraceae > Coprococcus > Coprococcus sp. TM115-187. Next base: position 91,564 of record NZ_JAQEKS010000011.1, read on the forward strand.
GGCTGGATACCGGACCGGAAAATACTGTTCTCCGACCGTGATGGGATATATGGAACGATTTCAGGTTGATGGCCAATGGATGGCGGAGGACGAGCTCGCCCCTTTTGTATCTCAGGTGAAAGAGGCAGCAGAAAAAGTAGAAGAAAAAACGGATCTCACCGTAACTGTTTTCGAGATAGAAACAGCGATCGCATTTCTCTATTTCAGAGAAAAACAGTGTGATTATGTCGTTCTGGAAGCCGGAATGGGTGGGCTTCTTGATGCGACAAATGTAATAGATACAACTGTTTTGAGTATTTTTGCATCGATCAGTATGGATCATATCGGAGTGTTGGGAAACACATTAGAAGAGATAGCAGAAAATAAAGCCGGAATTATAAAACCATCATGTCTGGCAGTTGTCACGTCGCCACAGCAGATGTCTGTGACCGATATCCTTCAGAAAAAGGCCGGAGAGTGTGGATGCCGGCTTGTGGTGTCGCATCCGGAAAAGGCTGTGATTTCTGAAGAAACGATGGATGGACAGATTTTTTCTTATGGAGAATATAAAGACATCCGTCTTCGCCTGGCTGGCAGATATCAGATTGACAATGCAGTGACAGTATTGGAAGCTGTGGATGCGTTAAGAAGGAGCGGTGTTCCGATTCCGGAAGAAGCTGTAAGAAAGGGATTTGCGGGAGTGACATGGCCTGGACGGTTTCAGGTACTCGAAAAAGAACCGACCGTGATCGTTGACGGAGCGCATAACAGAGATGCCGCAAGAAGACTTGCGGAAAATGTGAGAACCTATCTGACAGACAGAAAGATTGTCGGTGTGATGGGAGTTTTTAAAGATAAAGAATATGAACAAATCGTAGAGATCATGGCTCCGTATCTTTCAAAGGTGTATACGATCGATCTTCCAAATGGGGAGAGAAATCTGGGAAAAGAGAGATTATGTGAAGTATTAAAGGCCAAGAACGTACAGTCAGAACCGGCAGAGAACATTGCAGATGCGCTTGAAAAAGCAAAAGCAGAATGTGGGAAAGAAGATGTTGTTCTGGTGTTTGGTTCCTTATCTTATCTGGGAGAAGTGATAAGACTTGAACGGGAAACAAACGTGTTTGAAAGAAAAAAGGAAGAGAGAACATTATGGTAGATCATAAAAAAGTAGAACAGGCAATCCGTCTTTTACTGGAAGGAATCGGTGAAGATCCGGATAGGGAAGGACTGGCTGAGACACCGGACCGGATTGCAAGAATGTATGAAGAAATCTGTGGCGGAATGAATGAGGATGTAGCGGAACACCTGAAAAAGACATTTACAGCAGAAAACAATGAGATGGTTGTGGAAAAAGATATTACGTTTTATTCCATGTGTGAACATCATATGCTGCCATTTTACGGAAAGGTTCATATTGCCTATATTCCGGATGGAAAGGTAGTGGGACTTAGCAAGCTTGCACGGACTGTGGAAGTGTTTGCCAGAAGACTTCAGCTGCAGGAGCAGATGACAGCACAGATCGCGGATGCCCTGATGGAAAATCTTCATCCAAAGGGAGTAATGGTACTTGCTGAGGCAGAGCATATGTGTATGACCATGCGTGGAATCAAGAAGCCGGGAAGCAAGACGGTCAGTGTTGTTACAAGAGGTGCATTTGAAGAAAATGAAAAGCTGCAGAACATGTTTTTCCGTATGATAGGTTAATGCGATGAAAATAAAACGAAAACTGGAAGAGCAGAGGAGGATGCAGAGAATCTGGAAAATATATGAGCATCCTCTTTTTATAGAAGGACTGGTAAAGAATAAAGATGCAGAAAAGGAAAGAATATTCTGCCATCATGATATGAACCATTTTCTGGACGTGGCACGTCTGATGTATATTTTTTCGATGGAGCGTGGATATGCCTTTGGAAAAGAAGAGATTTATGCGACGGCATTACTTCATGATATTGGGAAATGGCAGCAGTATAAGACGGGAGTTCCCCATGAGATAGCGAGTGCTGAAATTGCAAAAAGGATTCTGGAAGAGACTGGATTTACAAAGGAGGAGTCGGACAGGATTCTTTTTGCAATTTTAAGTCACCGGGGCAATGCAGAAGAGACAGAAAATGCAGGGCAGGATAAGTGGCAGCTTGCAGAAATCCTTTATGATGCAGATAAGATTTCCCGTGCGTGTTATACGTGTCCGGCTGAGAAGGACTGTAACTGGAGTGGAGAAAAGAAGAATCAGAAAATCATCTGGTAGAAAACGAGGAAACAAAATGAAAATTGGGAATAAAGAATTTGACACAGCAAAACATACTTATATTATGGGAATCCTGAATGTAACACCGGATTCTTTTTCGGACGGGGGAAAGTGGAACGGTTATGATGCGGCAATGCGTCATGCAGAAGAGCTTTTAGAAGGCGGAACCGATATCCTGGATATCGGAGGAGAGTCCACAAGACCAGGACACCAGCAGATTACGTCAGAAGAAGAAATTACAAGAACTGCGCCGGTTATCGAGGCTGTCAAAAAGAATTTTGATGTGCCGGTTTCGATTGATACTTATAAGAGTGATGTGGCAGAGGCAGCACTTCAGGCAGGGGCAGATCTGGTAAATGATATCTGGGGATTCCAGTACGATGAAAAGATGGCAGGTCTTGTGAAAAAATATGATGCGGCATGCTGTCTGATGCATAATAAAAATGAGGCGGTGTACAAGAATTTCCTGAAGGATATGTATGCAGAATTGCAGAAGTGTGTAGATACAGCGAAAGCGGCTGGGATTGAAGATGACCGGATCATGCTGGATCCGGGGGTTGGATTTGGAAAGACCTACGAGATGAACCTGGATGTGATGAAGCATCTGGATCTTTTTAACGGACTTGGATATCCGATGCTTCTTGGAACTTCCAGAAAATCCATGATCGGTCTGACACTGGATCTGCCGGTATCAGAAAGAGAAGAAGGAACTCTTGTCACAACCGTGATGGCAGTACAGAGTCATTATGGATTTGTGCGCGTTCATGATGCTGAGAAAAACCGCAGAGCGATCAAGATGACAGAAGTGATTTTGGCAAGAGAGTAAGCAGGAGAAAAAGATGGATCAGATAAAAATTGAAAACCTGGAAATATTTGCAAATCATGGGGTGTATCCGGAAGAAAACAGACTGGGACAGAAGTTTCTGGTTTCCTGCATTTTATATGTGGATACACGCAAGGCGGGAAAAACAGATGACTTGGAAGCGTCTGTGAATTACGGAACCATTTCCCATCTGATAAAAGAAAAGATGGAAGAGAAGAATTACAGGCTGATCGAAGCAGTAGCAGAGCAGCTTGCAGAAGAGATCTTATTATTTGATGAGAAGATCCGGAAAGTCATGGTGGAAGTAAAGAAACCATGGGCACCGGTAGGACTGCCGCTTGAGACGGTTTCCGTGAAGATTGAACGTTGCTGGAATGAAGCGTTTATCGCACTCGGATCGAATATGGGTGACAAGAAAAAATACATTGAGAATGCGGTAGAAGAGCTGAAAAATGAAAAACTTTGTAGAGTCCTAAAGGTATCGAAACTGATCGGAACCGAGCCATATGGCGTGACGGATCAGGATGAATTCCTGAACGGGGCTCTGAAAATGGAAACACTGCTTACCCCGCATGAGCTTCTGGAGCTGTTACACCGAATTGAGCAGGAAGCCGGAAGAAAGCGGATCCGCAGATGGGGACCGAGAACACTGGATCTGGACATCATTTTCTATGGGGATCAGATCATTGAAGAGGATGATTTATGTATACCACATATCGATATGCAGAACAGGGAATTTGTGCTTGGACCAATGTGTGAGATCGCACCGCATAAACGGCATCCGGTTTTGAAGGAAACGATGACGGAAATGCTTGTAAAGTTAAAGGGTAATAATTGACTTCTTATCGGGAGAGGATTATACTAAAAATATTGTGGGGAATCCCAACTGAATTGAAGAGAGGTATAGAAATGGAAGAAAAAAAGAATCTCTGGAGCTCTTATGATGAAGCTGCCAAAAAAGAACTTCATGAAATCAATGAAAAGTACAAAGCTTGCCTGGATGCCGGAAAGACAGAGCGTGAATGCGTAAAGCTTGCGGTTGAGATGGCGAAAGAAGCAGGATATCAGGATATCAAAGATGTTCTGAAAGAAGGAAAGAGCCTGAAAGCAGGAGATAAAGTATATGCGGTATGCATGGAAAAAATGCTTGCCATGTTCCGTATGGGCGAAGAACCGCTTTCAAACGGTATGAATATCCTTGGAGCTCATATCGATTCACCACGTATTGATGTGAAACAGAATCCATTATATGAAAGTGAAGGAATGGCTTATCTGGATACACATTACTATGGTGGAATCAAAAAATACCAGTGGGTAACAGGACCGATGGCACTTCATGGTGTTGTTGCGAAAAAAGATGGAAGCGTAGAAGAGATCAGCATTGGGGAAAAAGAGTCTGATCCGGTATTTGTTATTACAGACCTTCTTGTTCATCTTGCAGCAAACCAGATGTCAAAGAAAGCAAGTGAAGTGATTGAAGGAGAAAAGCTGGATCTTCTGATTGGAAACAGTCCGCTTGATAAAGCGGAGGGACTTGATGAAGAAGAAAAAGAAACGATCAAGGCTAACGTACTTCATATTTTAAAAGAGAACTATGGAATCGAAGAAGAGGATTTTGCATCGGCTGAGCTGGAAATTGTTCCGGCCGGAAAGGCAAGAGACTGTGGATTTGACCGCAGCATGATCCTTTCTTATGGACAGGATGACAGAGTCTGCGCATTTACTTCTCTGTTCGCTATGCTGGATGTGGAAAATGCAAAGCGTACAGGATGCTGTCTGTTAGTAGATAAAGAAGAGATCGGAAGCGTCGGAGCAACAGGAATGCATTCTCGTTTCTTTGAAAATACAGTTGCAGAGCTTGTTGCACTTACAGAAGGTGAATCTGAACTGAAGGTACGCCGTGCACTTGCTAATTCAAGAATGCTTTCTTCTGACGTAAGTGCTGCTTATGATCCGATGTTTGCAGAAGCATTTGAAAAGAGAAGTGCCGCTTTCTTTACAAAGGGACTTGCATTCAACAAGTTTACAGGAAGCCGCGGAAAGAGCGGATCCAATGATGCAAATGCAGAATATCTTGCAAGACTGCGCAAGGTGATGGACGATGCAGGCGTTACTTACCAGTTCGCAGAACTTGGTAAAGTCGATGTAGGCGGCGGCGGAACCATCGCATATATTATGGCAAATTATGGTATGGAAGTGATCGACAGCGGTGTTGCTGTACTTTCCATGCATGCACCTTATGAAGTCAGCAGCAAAGCTGATGTGTATGAAGCAGTAAAGGGATACAGAGCATTCCTTCTGAATATGTAAGAGATGAAAAGAACTCAGGTAAAACAATGGATACAGTCCGGTTTTGCCTGAGTTTTTTCTGATAATAACAAAATTTATAGTATATAAAAGAAATTTAATTATGGAGATTTTTTTTATAGAAGAAATCACTTGAAGAAATTGAACTCTTCGATAAATTCACTTTTTTTGTACGAAAAAAAGTGCATAAGGGTTGACTATCACAGTTAAAACATTTACAATATTAGTGCGGTAAAATCCGTTTTTTAAGGGCGATATAAGATATGAAAAGAGCAGACAGTTACCAGTCTGACTGTGATTTTCAAGTTTTATATATATCAATTACCAATAACGAGGAGGAATTGTAAAATGGCAACAAAATGGGTTTACATGTTTACAGAAGGTAATGCCGATATGAGAAACCTGCTTGGTGGAAAAGGCGCTAACCTTGCTGAAATGACAAACTTAGGTCTTCCAGTGCCACAGGGCTTCACAATCACAACAGAAGCTTGTACTCAGTATTATGAGGACGGAAGACAGATCAATGAAGAAATCATGGCTCAGATCATGGAAGCTATTACAAAGATGGAAGGAATCACAGGAAAGAAATTCGGTGATAAAGAGAATCCACTTCTTGTTTCCGTTCGTTCTGGTGCAAGAGCATCTATGCCTGGTATGATGGATACAATCCTGAACCTTGGTCTTAACGAAGACGTTGTCAATGTACTTGCTGAAAAATCAGGCAACCCACGTTGGGCTTGGGACTGCTACAGAAGATTTATTCAGATGTACTCAGACGTAGTTATGGAAGTAGGTAAAAAATACTTCGAAGAACTGATCGACAAGATGAAAACTGAAAGAGGCGTTAAACAGGACGTTGAACTTACAGCAGAAGATCTTCACGAATTAGCTAACCAGTTCAAGGCAGAATATAAAGAAAAAATCGGTGCTGAATTCCCGACAGATCCAAAGGAACAGTTAATGGGAGCTATCAAAGCCGTATTCCGTTCATGGGACAACCCGAGAGCAAATGTATACCGTCGTGACAACGATATCCCGTATTCATGGGGAACTGCTGTTAACGTACAGATGATGGCATTTGGTAACATGGGTGATGACTGTGGTACAGGTGTTGCATTTACACGTGACCCAGCTACAGGAAATAACGGACTGTTCGGAGAATTCCTTACAAATGCTCAGGGAGAAGACGTAGTTGCAGGTGTTCGTACACCAATGCACATTTCAGAAATGGAACAGAAATTCCCAGAAGCATTCAAACAGTTCAAAGAAGTATGCAAGACTCTGGAAACACATTACAGAGATATGCAGGATATGGAGTTTACTGTAGAACATGGTAAACTGTACATGCTTCAGACACGTAATGGTAAGAGAACAGCTCAGGCTGCTCTTAAGATTGCTTGCGATCTCGTTGATGAAGGAATGAGAACCGAAGAAGAAGCAGTTGCTATGATCGATCCTCGTAACCTTGATACACTGCTTCATCCACAGTTCGATGCAGCTGCACTGAAAGCTGCTGTACCGATGGCTAAAGCACTTGGAGCATCTCCAGGAGCTGCTTGTGGTAAGATCGTCTTCACAGCTGATGATGCTGTAGAATGGGCTGCAAGAGGAGAAAAAGTTGTTCTTGTACGTCTTGAAACATCACCGGAAGATATCACAGGTATGAAGTCTGCTCAGGGTATCCTGACAGTTCGTGGTGGTATGACATCACACGCAGCCGTTGTTGCACGTGGTATGGGAACATGCTGTGTATCTGGTTGTGGTGACATCAACATGGATGAAGAAAACAAGAAATTCACACTTGGTGGAAAAGAATACCATGAAGGAGATGCAATCTCTCTTGATGGATCTACAGGTAACATTTATGACGGAATCATCCCGACTGTAGACGCTACAATCGCAGGTGAATTCGGAAGAATCATGGGATGGGCTGACAAGTACAGAACTATGAAAGTTCGTACAAATGCTGATACACCAGCTGATGCTAAGAAAGCCCGCGAACTTGGTGCTGAAGGTATCGGACTTTGCCGTACAGAGCATATGTTCTTCGAAGGCAACAGAATTGATGCATTCCGTGAAATGATCTGCTCTGAAACAGTAGAAGAAAGAGAAGCTGCACTTGCTAAGATCCTTCCGGAACAGCAGGGAGACTTTGAAAAACTTTATGAAGCACTGGAAGGAAATCCGGTTACTATCCGTTTCCTTGATCCACCGCTTCATGAATTCGTTCCAACAGAAGAAGAAGATATCAAGAAACTTGCTGATGCACAGGGCAAATCTGTTGACCAGATCAAAGCAATCATCAGCTCTCTGCACGAATTCAACCCAATGATGGGACATCGTGGATGCCGTCTTGCTGTAACTTATCCGGAAATCGCTAAGATGCAGACAAGCGCAGTTATCCGTGCTGCTATCAATGTTAAGAAAGCTCATCCGGATTGGAATGTTAAACCGGAAATCATGATCCCGCTGGTTGGCGATATCAAAGAGCTTAAATATGTTAAGAAGTTTGTAGTAGAAACAGCTGACGCTGAAATCGCTGCTGCAGGAAGCGACCTTGAGTACGAAGTTGGTACAATGATCGAAATTCCTAGAGCTGCTCTTACAGCTGATGACATCGCAAAAGAAGCTGACTTCTTCTGTTTCGGTACAAACGACCTTACACAGATGACATACGGATTCTCACGTGATGATGCTGGTAAGTTCCTTGACGCTTACTATGACGCTAAGATCTTCGAGAACGATCCATTTGCTAAACTTGACCAGACAGGTGTTGGTAAACTTATGAAGATGGCTATCGAACTCGGAAAACCGGTTAATCCGAAACTTCACGTTGGTATCTGTGGAGAACATGGTGGAGATCCAAGCTCTGTAGAATTCTGCAACAGCATTGGTCTTGATTATGTATCTTGCTCACCATTCCGTGTACCGATCGCTCGTCTGGCTGCTGCTCAGGCTGCAATCGCTCAGAAGAATGCAAAATAAGCATATTGCGTATAGCAAGAAATAAATAATAAGAGGGCGTGTGAAAAAAACTTTCGTTTTTTCACACGCTCTCTTATTTTATCTAGTTATAGATTAGAAATATTAAATTATGATTAAAATGAAAATTTTACTGTTCTTTTCAGAATATATATGATACACTGAATCCACCAAATCAAAAAATCTTTTATCAAATCATTTTTGCAAAGAGTAAATTGATTGCAAATTATTACAAGCTAAAACAAATCAAGACAGTCTAATTAAATAGGTTGATTATAATTCCAAAAAATGAAAATAAATCAAGAAGTTTCCAGAAATGGATTGATTGTATACCGGAAAAATGAAAATAAATCAAGAAGATGATGGAAATAAATTGGTTGTATTCTCAAAAACTCAAAGAAAATCAAGAAGATTACAGTATAATGGACCCTATAGTGTGGACATGAAACTTAGATAATTAGGTCAATTCCTTAGAGT